>JAVBMJ010000052.1:0-14096 GCA_031552535.1 Rikenellaceae bacterium | reverse complement strand
ACGGTGCCCGGAGTAGGTTTTGCGTTTTGTTATTAATGAATTTGGTAATGTTTAATGAAATGCGTTTCATCAAACCATTGATAGCGCACGTGTAATAAAAGACTTACAGCTGTTTTATCAGCCCATTTTGTCCATTATACCCCTTTTAGGACGGGGATATTTCGCCCCAGGCCCTGACTGCTGCGTCAATTTCGCGGTAATCTCTTGAAAACGAGCGCGAACGGAAAAAGCAATGCCAAAATACTTTTGATGGTGGTATGGCTGCGATAGTTGCGCATGCATGCCGCCGCAAGCGACCACCGGCTGGAAAACGGCAGCATCCTGGCCTGGAAAAGCATACCGCGCAGAAGCAACTTTTGTTGCTTGCCGAGCACTGCGGCTTTCCTGCCCGCCAACCCGCCTTTAAGCTTCTCTATCTCCCGTACAACAGTAAGATATCCCCTGATATTGCGTTCCCCGAAACGGGTCGTCATCACCGAACTGTGGCGCAGACGGCGGCGGTAGAGAACCTCCGGCACAAACCCGACCCTGTGGGCATGAATATATAACTGGGGCGCAAACAGTTCGTCCTCGATGATTATACCCGGCAAAAAACGAAGGCGGTGCTTCTCTATAAGGGTGCGGCGGACAAGATGAAGGCACGAACTTGCGCGGAACTTATTGCGCGACATAAGCCGCATGGCTATCTCCGGACCATCCCAGACGCGATCGTCGAGACCCGCGGTATGAATATAATAGTCACTACGGAAACCCTTCGGTGCGCGTTTGTCGCCGAATATGGATGCATCGAAAAATAGCAGATCCAGACTATCAAGCTCACATTTTTCATAGCACCTTACCAATGCACCGGGTTCCAGCACATCGTCGCTATCCATGAAGTAGATATACCGGCCCGTAGCATGGTCGAGACCGTTGTTGCGCGCCACCGAGGCCCCGCCATTAGCCTGATTCAGAACCCGGACTCGCGAATCCGAGGAGGCTATCGACTTTATAATCGCCGGCGAGGAATCGGTAGAACCGTCATTGACGATAATAACCTCGATATCGGACATGGACTGCGAAAGAACCGATTCGATAGATTCACGCAAATATTCCCCGGTATTGTAGACCGGAATTATCACACTAATCCCCGGCTCCATTGTCAGCACTATTTTCGTGGATTGATAATAAGCCTGACCACATCGGTCGCCGAAACATAGCTCCGGTAACGGCCGATGCAACGCCGTGCAAACGACAATCGCCCGAGCAACGGCATAACCCGAGCCTTGTAGATCACCGCTCCCAACAAATTCTTCATGTGTACTCCCAGCACCTCAGCGCTCTCCGGAGGCAACGTGTGGCGGAATTTATCCAGACCGTCGAACGCCGCAAAATAACCCGCCATATTTTTCCTGCCGAACGTAGTGGTCATCGTCGACCCGCCACGTATGCGCCGGTGGAAAAAAGGTTCCGAAATAAATCCGACCCGTTGGGCCAGCAGGTAATATTGCGGGGTGAACAACTCATCCTCATGTATTATGCCGGGATAGAACTGGAGGCCGTTCCTATGCAACAGGTCGGCACGGATAAAACTCAGGCACGGGCTCACGCGGAATTTCAACCTGCCTGTCAATATTCCGAATATTTCGACTCCGCCGTACACCCTGTCCTCCAGCCCATCGGTACGCTTATAAAAATCGTCCCTGAAAATCTGGTCCGCCCCGGGATCATCGCTGAAAATATCGGCATCGAAAAATACAAAATCAAGCCTTTCACGCTCACACTTTTCGTAACACCGCTGCAATGTGTCGGGATCCAGCAGATCGTCGCTATCCATAAAGTAGATATATTCGCCTCGCGCACGCGCGATCCCGTTGTTACGAGCCACCGACTGGCCGCTATTTGGTTGATGCAGACAAATTATACGCCCGTCCTCGGTGGCCATACGCTTCATGATCTCCGGCCCGTCGTCGGTCGAACCGTCGTCGATAAGGATAATTTCCATATCGCGCAGTGTCTGGGAAGTCACCGAAAACAACGTCTTCCGTATAAATTCCCCGGTATTATACACCGGCATTATAACACTCGCCTTTGGCCTCATTTTCAATTTATATAAAGTCCGATTCTATGCATCGCCCACCGGCTGCTTTACGTCCCCCACCATTAACCATAAACCATGCCGAAGCCGGAACCGGCACCAACCTCCTGCTACAGAAAAATATCCTTAAACGAAAGATCCGGGGACTCCCTTGACCCACTCCCCGCTTTCGAAGTCGTAGTGTTTAATGATCCTCGCCGGACTGCCTGCACAAAAGCAGTAGTCCGGAACAGCCCTGGTGACCACACTCCCCGCCCCCACGACGCTATGGCGCCCCACCGAAGCCATGACGACAGAGTTCGCCCCGATAAAAGCATCCGCCCCTATGACAATGGGATGCACCGTAACCCCCTGGTCATGGATCGACTTATGAATATCCTCGAAATGATGATCCAAACCCACTATCAACACATTCTGCCCCGACACAAAGCCGTCGCCGATCTCCACCGGGCCTATTATAATGTTGTTGATTCCCACGTGGCAACGGTCGCCTATCGTAACGTCGCCGACACCGTTGTTGACCGCCGAAAAAGCCTCCAGAACCGAACGGCGCCCCAGGGAAAAACGGTTGAACGGAACCACGTCGAGCCTCACACTACGGTAGATCACAGATCCGCAACCACGCTTGATATAAAAGCACCGCAACGCACGCATCCACCACCGCGGACGGGCCTTCACCGGGTGCACGATCATATTATGTATTAAACGCTTAAGCTTAGGATTATTATCCAAACGCTCTTTGAATGATCCAAGGTTCATGGCCCGGCTATTTTGACTTTTCGAGATCTTTGTAAACAGAACGGTACACATCCAGCATCCGGCGCGCCGTCTTCTCCCACGAAAATGCCTTCACACGCTTCAATCCATATTCAACATTTTGCCGGTAAAACTCCTCTGACGTCTCCAACTCAAGCAACATGGAGGCCATGGCTTCAACGTCCGTCGGATCCACCAGCAAAGCCCCTTCGCCAGCAATCTCGGGCATGGCTTCCAGAGTCGACGTTATCACCGGAGTGCCGCAAGCCATAGCCTCAAGTATCGGAATGCCGAAACTCTCGCGCAACGAACAGAACATGAACGCAAAAGCTCCATTATAAATATACGGCAGATCGGTATTGGGAATATAGCCGGGAGTAAAGATAAGCGGTTTGACCTTCTCTATACCCTCCTGACGCAAAATTTCATCGACAATCGACTCACTCAGATCGCCGATCAACAGCGGACGCGGATCGGCACTCCCCTCGGCATATCTGGCAAAGGCTTTCAATGTCCTGACAGAATTTTTACGCGGCTCGGTGTTGCCAAGGAAAAAGATATAACCCTCCTCTCGCGGGATATACTTCCGCGTCACCTCTCCCACATTTTCCAACAACTTGAAGTGGGAACTGTAACCGTTATGAACCGTAACGATAGCCCCGTCAGGCAGATTCAACTCCCCGGCAATATGCTCCCTCGCAAAATCAGATACCGTAACTATCTTACGGCAACGGGGGACAATACGAGGCACGACAAACTTACGGTAATAACGCCCCAAACGCTGGTACCACGACTTGTTAGTGCCCGTCCACGGTTCCATGAACATCACATCGTGGAGAGTCAACACCAGCGGAACCGGAGGATTCATCGGAGCGGTATTACTCGTGCAATGCAACAAATCAGGCTTGATCTTCCTCAAAGCCTCCGGCAATGCCAATTGCTCCCAGAAAGCAAAATTTGACGACCTGACCTCCACAATGTGAACATTGTCCGACCCCTCCAAACAACGATCCTCACCGGGACTCACCATAATGAAGTACTCGTTGTCCCTGTCAATACGCTGCAACTGACGAACCATCTCCAAAACCACAAAATCCATCCCATGCTTCTTCCTGCGAAAAATACGCTGAGCCTCAATCGCTATCTTCATAACTACATACCTTTAAAATATAAATCCGATCATTTACTCTGTACAGCCTCCAACTGCCGCTTTTTGAAAAAAGCGGCGCCAAAAACTTTTAATGATTGCCTTCCTCTGATTTATAGCATTTAGTTCAGAGGCAGGAAAGCCTTAATAATAAACAGACTGAGAAGGCTTTCCTGCCTCTGAACTAAATGCTACGAGTCGCAGCAAAGTAATGATTGAAGTTCTTTGGGCGACTTTCTTTCAAGAAAGTCGCAGTCGAAGATTGTATAAAGTAAATGATCAATTTGCTTCGCCGTGTTCGGTATGGATAAATTTCTTGTTCACTCCTTTTAGTCTGAACATATTTGCTATCATCAGAAGGAATATGAACGGTATTCTTTTGAGGGTTCTTCTGAGCCGGTGGTCCATAATTTTATCGGGCAGTGCTATCGACATTGTGAGGAGTATTATGAAGAGCAGCACCCACCATTTGACGGACCACTTCCAGTTTATCAGGCTCATGACCAGCGAGATTATCGTCAGCAGCCCGATCAGCACCACGCGTGGCAGCAGCATCCATTGCAGCAGTTTGTCGGCGTAGTCGAGATTTCCTGTCAGGATGGCTCCGGGCAAATCGCGGATCGATGTGGCCAGGGTGCCGAATTGCGCTGCGAGCCAGCGGCGGCGCTGGTTGTAGAAAGACGATGATTTTTGTATCTTTTCGTCATATACTTCCACGTCTTCGAGATATTCGACATACACTCTTTGCGAAAGCAGCAGCACTTCCAGTTCGCGGTCTTCTCCGGCCGATGTGAGTTTTTTGACGTTCTCCTTGAACCACTTGTAATCGAAAGCCATCCCAGATCCTATCAGCGCGCACGACATACCGAAACGTACGTGACCTTTACGGAATATCGAATTGTTGATCTCTTCGCTCATCCCGTCGAGTATCGCCACATCCGTATCGCGGTTCTTGGCCACGCGATGGGCCTGCATCGCCATAGCGCCGTTGTAATAGGCGTTGTTGATCTCCTGCAGGAAGTTGGGAGCTACCGTATTGTCGGCATCGAGTATGACCACGATATCGTATTTCCCGTCACCAAACGAGTCGATGGCAAAATTGAGGGCTTTGGCCTTGGAACTGTTTTCGTAACGGGCGATGAGCAGTTTTATAGGAAGTTCGGACAGACTTTCGTTGGTCATTTCGTGCATGTGGTCCGAAATGACAACAACGTCATATTTATCCTTGGGATAATCCTGCATGAGGAACGAGTGCACCACCGATTCTATAACCCTGTCCTCCTTATAGGCCGGGAATAACACTGCGATACGGTGATTTTTAGGGGACTCCTGCGGGATCCTGTAATTCCCTTTAAGCGATCCCAGGGCAAATATGAAAAGATAAATCACCGACAGGAAAAACAACACGAAAACAATCGTATCGACTATTCCCAAAATTCCCAGAAAACTATTCAACTCCCACATAATTATATTGGTATCTCCGTTTTACCGCATCTAACCCATGATGCAAATCTCTCCCCGCTCCTTTTTATCTTACCATCACCTCATATCTTCCCATATCTCCTCCGCTCCTTCCCCTACCCCGCTTGCACATATCTTCATACCTGTAGTGTCGGACAGATTCGGGCAACGACGCAAAACTGCCCGCTCTTTTTAGGGTCTGTCTAAGAAACTGTTTAAAAATATTTCTTTCTTTTCCTGCTGTTTGCCGCGCTTTTTCGCGGTGGAATTCGTTAAATAGGAGCCGCTATTCGCCTCATCCCACCACAAAAATCATCGACAAACAGCAGGAAAATAACTTCGGTAATATTCTTAAACAGTTTCTAAAAGTCTGCCTAAATTTCCTGTGGAGAATTAGACTGACTCTTATTTTGCTCTGCCGGCCTTTTTGCCTTTCATGGCCACAAATGCCGCCATTCCCCGCAAAACAGCACCGGCAAGATCGCTACGCCCTTTCACAAGCGCAAATATACAATCTTTAGGAACGACTACAAACATTTGATATATAATAGATATATACTTTTTGACGCATGGAATGTTGCGCCAGGCGAAGAGCATGCGGTTGCGGGTTATGTAAAACGTCTTCAGGGGGCTGGTACTCCCCGTGCTTTGACTCTCCTTATGGTAAATCGTCTGGCACGGCTCATAACGGATACTCCAACCGAGGCGGGTAATCTGCATCGACCAATCGAGCTCTTCGTAATACAGGAAAAACAGTTCAGGCATGCCTCCCGTTTGGGTTATCACTTCGCTACGGACGAGCATTGCCGCACCGTGGGCATAGGGAGTCACGGCAGGTGTGTCGTATTGACCGCGGTCGGATTCCCCCCAGCCTATAGAGCGGTTACGCAATGTAATCGTACTCAGCGGCGTGAACCCGGCAAATTGAACGGGACAATCGTCCCATGTGAAGCGTATCTTCGGTGATAGCGCCCCCGCTTCGGGGTGGTCTTCCATCGCTTTCAGCAGGCAGGCGAAACAGTCTTCTTTAACTATAGTGTCGTTGTTCAGCAAAAATACATAGCGACCCGCAGCCTCTCTGAAGCCGAGATTGTTCCCTCCCGAGAAACCCAGGTTGCGCTCGCTACGCACCATTTTTACATCGGGAAAACGTTCCCGCAGAACCTGCGTCGGGTCCTTGCGCGAACCGTTGTCCACAACGACAATCTCGTATACGACACTCATAATAAGCGTTTTGAGGGATTCGATAAGTTCTATCGTGTCCCTCAAACCGTTGTAGTTGACCGTGACAATCGAAATATCAGGCCTTTGTCCCATCTTTTTGTTCAGTTAGCTTCTTTTTTTCGTCCGAAGTGTCCAACGCTGTACCCATATAGATGAATGCCAGACTCATGTAAACGATAAAACTATTGGGAAACTGCCCCATGATCTCGTTACCGTAAGAAGTGGCGAACATCCCGAAAACTCCTGAAACAAGTGCTGCAAGCGTCCCTCGAAGACGCTTGTCCTTGACACGGAACATAACAATCCACATCCCGCGGCCCAATATCAACAATAGAATCCCGACATACAGCACCAAACCAACGATCCCGTTTTCGACCCACTGCATCACAAACCATGAGTCGGTAGGTATCTGGGCTATGGCTGAGTCCGGGGCGTATCGTAGCGCCTTGCCTCCACCCATACCGACGCCGACGCCGAACGGGCGTGTCGACAGATAATCTTTCATCTTTTCCTGATTCTGGAGACGTACCACCAGAGACGGGTCGTCGGGGTTGAATCCGCTTCGCATACGGCGGATGTAAGTATTGCCCTGGCCGTAATGGGTGAAGTTCAGGAATATGAAGGCTGCGATAAGAACTCCGCCCACTATGACAATACCGTTGAAGTTCTTCGACAGCAGCACAAACAGTGCATACCCGGCAAACGGAACCGCCAAAGCTCCGCGGGTACCCGAGATAAACATCCCGTAGCAGGCTATACATCCTACCACAAAGAAATAAAGCGCCCAGAATTTATTCTTTACATAGAATGAGTAAAGCGTAAATACCACCATCGAAAATCCCATTCCCGAACCAAAGTTGGCGGCATCTGAAAAGAAAGAAAAAAACCTGATCCCATAATATAAAATATGGGTACTGGCCCCACCGTCGACAAAAAGCCATCGCAGTTCGGCGGCATCGAAACCGTAGCTTTTCTGAACCTGCGCTTTGAATACAGCCGTTAACGTAAACACAGACCAGAGTGCCAATATAATGTAGAGATCCTTGCTCCGCTTCATCAGCAAGGGGGTCAACACGCAGATCAGAAAGAAATAGAGCGCCGTACCCCGGATTCCGATAAACCATCCCTGCAACGACATAACCTCCGGGTTCAGCAGCTGGAAGGTGCAGTACAACAGCCAGAAGAAGGTGGCTATAGTCAACATGTTGCGCGTCCTCCACCACTCCACCTTATGGTAGCACGACTCTATGAGGACTCCCAACAGGGTCAACACCAGCAATCCGTCCATTACCACTCCTCCCGGCAATTCGGGGAAATAGCGGACGATTCCCATAATGTAGTAGTTAAGGGTAAAGATGGCCACCAAACCCCAGTATGGTTTGGTCAGCACGGTAAACAGGAAGAACACGGCGAACGGCAACAATGCTACTGCCGCCCCGAACACCCAACCGAACTTAGCCGCCACATAACCTATGGCGAGGGACAACCCCACCATCACCCCGAACACCAGGGTGCGCATAGACCATGAACTGGTATCTATATTTACAGATCTTATCGTCATCGTAACTCCATTGACGTTTCTCCTTAGTATTGCCATTTGCCCTGCGATTTCAGAAGTTGTCCGAAACCACAGGGCAGGCGACAGAATCTATCTCGAAGATGTAAGACCCAACTGGAACAGACGGTAGATGAGCTTCCTCGAACCTGTGTAGGGTGGGAGCAGACCCGTAAAGTTCTCTACGGTTTCACGCTGCGACTGAGTGAGGTACAAATACATCGGGGCTTCTCCCACCTGTTCTTTCAAACGGTCGTAAAGCACCTGGTCGGTATCTTTCCATACCCTGTCGGCCCGTGCCGCCAACACATTGACCGAAGCCTCTTCAAGGATCGTAGAAGGGATGCTGCTGTGTTTCATCGGCGGATGGTTGATGATTATCGCATCTTCGCCTTCGTTAGTATACAGATCATAGATGCTCGTGGCCAGGGCATATCTCTTCGGGTCGTTGATCAACTCATCCTCCCATGAAAGCACTTTGACTTTCATACCGAGCGAAGTCCAGTACTCAGCCAATTGCGTCGCAAGGAAATTCTTGCCATCGCCGTCCTCCGTACTGAGTATATTGACGACATTGGTGCGTTTGGCCGGGTCGAACTTACTCAGTATGGCGCTACTCATATAGTTGGCGGCTATACGGGTACACTCCTTGACATAGCCCCTGTATTTGAGTTTGCCCAGACCGGGGAAAGCACCGAGCACAGACCCTCCCGTAAGACGTTCCGTACGCGTCTTGTCGCGCAACGTGTGGTCGAGAATTTCCAGAATGAGGAAATAACCCAGCACTGCAACAATACTGCCGAAGAATGCAACAGCCACGATGAGCCTGCGTGCCGTTGGCATCGCATCGAGCGGATATATCGGAGGATTGAGAATTTTGAGCGTCGCCGACGACATCTGCAGGTTCTTACGGCGCATCACAGCAACGTTGAGACTGTGCAGCAACTCCATCGAAGCCTGCTCTGTGATATTGATCTCACGCTCTTTACGCTTTATCGTCGAGCCTATGGGAGAGAAGTATACGAATTGCTTGTCCAACTCCTGACGGCGCTTGCGCATAACCTCCAACTCGGCACGCGACTTGGTGTTAAGGATCAACTGTTCCAACCACTGGGTGACGATATCGTCTGTGGCTATACCCTCTTTTGTATACTTATTGGCAATATAAGGACCGTAGAATGCTGTGAAGTCGTCCTCCGCACGGGCCAACTCATCCTTATACAAACTCATCTCCTTGACATTAGTGTTATTAGCCGTGGAGTCAGACTGGAAAGGCTGGATGCGGGCAATATTGGCGGCAAGGTTGGAGATGTTGTTCAACTGGGCGATGAAACGGCCGTTGTTGAGGATTTGCTTGGTCTGCGCGTCTATACGCTTATCCAACTCGGAAAGCAACGCCGCCGAACTTTCGTAGTTGAGCAGGAACTCTTCGAAACGCAACTCCAAATCGCGGTTCTGAGAAGCAATGTGCTTGGTCTGCTCGTCGTAGTTGATGATACGCTTCTGTATATTGTAATTGGTCAGCGAATCTTCCGCATTGCGCAGTAATTTCCGGGTCTTGTCGAGCTCGGCCTGGAAGTAGGCGATGACATTGTCCGTTTCGCCAAAACGCAACAACTGATACTGATTGACGAATTCTTCGTTGAGAATCAACAATGTATGGTAGGCAATGCCCGGGTCGTTGGCAGCATACTTGATCTCAAGCATGTCGCTGTTCGAAAAACGCTTTACCTGTATTTTCTTCAGAGCAGTAAAACTGTAATGCTGGTGGCTCCAGTTGAAAAGACCGTAAACAAAGTTATCCTTGTCTGCCTTTTCATAGTTATAGAGGTTCTGCAGCGTCTTCTCCTCACTCGTCTTGTCGATCAACGCAAGCACGTCCTTCGGAGTCCTGGCAAGAATCGCCCGGTAATGCTTGGCCATGATGTAGTTGTTGTCGTGGTCGGGATCGCCGTACATCATATGCTCGGCATAGAGGCGCATCGACACACGCTTCAGCGTAGACTGGGAATAGATAATGCTGACAAGGTTATCCATCGCGTTGTTGATCGTATTCCAGTCGACTACCGACCCCTGCGATTCTATATTGAAGCCCGAAGCGACCCCGGTGTATACCGTACTCGAAACTTCGTAATTGCGCTCCATGTTCCTCGTTAGCAGGATTGCTACCAATGCCACTATCAACGGAATGAAAAGCAGCCATAACCTTATGCGGTAGAGCACCCTCAATATGTACAATAACAAATTCATATCACTCGCTTATTAAGTTCTTGATTTATATATCATGCGGATCAACCCGCCTACTGTTCGTCCCTGTTGATAATCTTTATACTGGCAAGAATCTCAAGCCTCAGCAATGTGCTGTAAAGCGACGCCTTCAACTGCTCCAACTCCGTGATAGCGTTGGTTTGCATACTCTTCTGCCGGCTCAGGGCGGCAGCGTCGGCCTTCCCGTTCATAAAGTCCAACTCGCTGATCTTATACTGCGCCGTGGCTACCGTGGCGGCTTCCGACTTGACCTTGAGCAGCGCCAGATATTGCTGTGCCATGGTGTACTCCTGTACGATACGCAACCTCTGCTCGTCATACCACTTCTCGATTTCCATCTCAGTCTGCTGCATCCTCATCAACTGCTTGTGCTTGTTGTTGCGAAGGTCGAACAGTTTGTTCAATGGAACAGACACTGTGGCTCCCACCGTCCACCAGTTCTGGGCCGAGGTGTTGGTAATACGGTAATAATTCTGTCCGGCGGTAGGCATATCCTGCTGTATCGCGAATATCCCGTACTGGTAAGAACCCACCAGAGTGAAAAATTCGAGCCAGCGGCGCTTCTCGGTCTTCAACTCTCCCGCCTCCTCTTCACGGCGGTAGCTGTAATATTCAACCGTCGGACTGTTACGCGCACTTTCGTAAAGAGTCTCCAGCGACGGCAGCAACACATTGGCCAGGTTGACCGTCGAAAATATGGGATTAACCAGATCGGTATTGATCTTAGCCGGCTGCATCGCCCGTTCCAGAGACTCCTGGGAATAAGCGGCAAAAGAACACATTACAGTAATCGATACCACTAAAAATAGTCTTGTCATAACCTTCATTATTAAGCACCCGCAATTATCAAACGCCCACGCCATCTTTAATCTATCTCATCCGCGTCCGGCAGGTATTAAGAAACTGTTTAAAATTTATTATTCAAAATTCTTACGGCCTCTTAGAAACTGTTTAAAATATTTCTCCCGTTCTTTTCCTCCTCTTCCCGTTATTCATTCCCGCCGATACGCAGCTCCATATTCCCGATATGCAACTGCGTACCGGCGAAAAACACTACCGGGAATATGTGAAAAATAATTTCGGTAATATTTTTTAACTGTTTCTTTCTTAAACGTTTTCCTTCTGCACAAATGCCGAAAGAGTTTTAAAAATTATCTTCAAATCCATCCACAGTGAATAATGTCTGGCATATTCTATATCGAGTTGTTTGCGTTCTTCCGCCGACATCTTGCCCGTGTCGCCACGTTTCTCCACCTGCCACAGGCCGGTAAGACCTGCCGGAGCCATAAAACGGTCGATATATTCGTCTTTGGTCAGAAGTTCGGCTTCGTAGAGAGGCAGCGGCCTGTTGCCCACCACAGACATATCGCCTTTAAGAATATTGAACAACTGAGGCAACTCGTCGATGCTGTATTTACGTATAATACGACCGACACGGGTTATGCGCGGGTCGTTCTCGAACTTGACAAAACTATTCTCCTGCTTCTGCCGCTGCCCTTTGAGAAATGTATCCTCGGCAACGACAAAATCATCCGAGATCAGATAGTCGTCGTCGACCGTCACATCGCCCGCCTGTTCGGCTTCGAAAGCACGGATCATTTTCTCATCGGCCGATTCCTCGTCTTCCACCGTATATTGGTTCAACGCCGCGTACTCCTTAAGCCTTTTGTCGGCATCGGCATACATCGAGCGGAATTTCAAAAAATCGAACACTTTATAGTTACTCCCCACCCGCTTCGACTTATAGATGATCGGACCATGCCAGTCCTCAAGTTTAACGGCCAAAGCCACCACTATCATCAACGGCGAAAGCACTATGAGGGCCAGCAACGACGATACCACATCGAACGTGCGCTTCCATAGGGGCAACTTCAACTTCTTGAGGTTGTCCCGGTCGACCGATGTGTTACGTATCGTACGGTTGTGAAGATTTATAAAATTGAGCATGCGGGCCCAACTCTCCTGCGTAACGGCAGGCGCCATTGTATTGCATGCTCCGTTCTTAAGATAATTCAGACAATCTTCCGGGCGAAGGCTACCCGTAACGAGGACTATATACGCCGAGGGAAACTTCTTGTGGAGGTTCTTTATCCGGGGAAGGTCTACCGCCCGGTTTTGCTTCTCGAAAAGCAAAACAGGTATATCCCCATCGCGATTCATCGCCTTGAGTTTATCGACAGCGGCCGGATAATCATGCGCAACCTCTATGGTTTCGCCGGAAACCCGCGTGAAGTTGTCGATATTATCGCCGTTGCTTCCTATATACAGGAATGTCATCCCATCCACTCGATATGCCTTGTTAGATCAATTTTTTCACACGGACCTTCAACTCCATGGGGCTGAAAGGCTTGACTATGTAGTCGTCGGCACCTTCGTCCAATAACCTCACCCGCTCGCTGGTGCTCTCCTCGCTCGAAAGGATAATAATCTTTATAGCCTTGAAAAGTTCATTGCTCTTGAGGTAACTCAGGAATTCGTCGCCGCGCATCTCCGGCATGCGTATGTCTGAGATTATAAGGTCGGGCATATTGCCCGCCTGTAGCCACGCAATACCTTTTATGGGATTTTCAAACCATGTAACGTCGTATTCATCCGAGAGATATATAGCCAGGATCTTCGCAATAGTCTCTTTGTCGTCAAGGAGCAAAATTTTCTTTTTCATGAACGAATAGCTGTTAGAGTTTGAAAGTAGCAACCGGCAATCCCCCGGACCGGCATAATAAGAATGCTTTTTAGACACCTCACACCGAACCTATTACCCAGACACAAAAGTATATGTTTATGCTTCCACATATTAGAGACCCGGAAAAATCAATTAACAAATAACTAACAACAAGGCTCCGGCGCCATAATGTTCAAATAAGCCGCCTCGGAAATCTATTCCCAGGCGGCTTATTTACCTTAATATAATTCTAATCCTTAATAATACGAGGTACGAGTATCGTTAAGAATTAAAGCAGGCCGGCCCAGCCTGTTGCGCCCAGCCGCAAACCACACAAAAAAGTCCGGCGTTTTACGTCAATACTGCATAACGGGGCATGAGGGACTTCGGACATTTCCGTTCCCGATTCTGCACATGCAAACGGATGGGGGCACGGAGTTTTTCCGGCTCAGTCTGAATTCCGGCTCCACCCGAAATTCAGACTGAGCCGGAATTACCATCCTATTCGCGCGTTAAGCCTAAATGATATTTTCGCATTAAAATATAGGAGCATAGCGGTGTTCTGCTTAACGACATTTTCACGAGAAAAGCAACCCGGAAAAACTTAAAAACTGTTTAAATTTTATTTTCAAAAAGTATTATGAGCAGTTTAACTTCGTTTTCCTCCTCCTTACATGGCATAGTCCGCCAGCGACCTCTGCTCATGTTTCGAGCGTCGGTTCGGAATGATTTTTTTGCGCCGCACGAGGAGCATAGCGGTGCTCTATGCAACGAGTGGATGCACAGCATCTTTTGGGCAGATGCGTCACTACTGTCCACTAAAAAATTGGACGCTTAAAAGTTAAACAAATTTGGCTCACCGGAGCCATCAGGTTCTTTGAGATAGTTGAGATTCGATTTGTCGAATAAGTCCCGGATCGGGGTTTTGTCAGTCAGCGATATGCCC
>JAVBMJ010000016.1:0-14356 GCA_031552535.1 Rikenellaceae bacterium | reverse complement strand
GGGCATATCGCTGACTGACAAAACCCCGATCCGGGACTTATTCGACAAATCGAATCTCAACTATCTCAAAGAACCTGATGGCTCCGGTGAGCCAAATTTGTTTAACTTTTAAGCGTCCAATTTTTTAGTGGACAGTAGTGTATAAAACAATACCAAATCAATCCGGGCTGGTTTTCATCTGAAAACCAGCCCGGTTTGATTTATAGCCTTGTATGGCTGCCGGCGCAACAGTGCCGAGTGCGTTGTCCGCTCCCGTATGGCGTGTTACCCTCCTTAGCAGAAACTCTTGCCGATAGCCAGGAAGTCGGCTGCAACGAGAGATGCGCCTCCGATCAAACCGCCGTCGACATCGTTCTGGGCAAACAATTCCTGCGCATTCTTCGGGTTGCAGCTTCCACCGTAAAGCAGCGGGGTTTCAGCAGCCAACGAAGGGAATTTTTCAGCCAACACGCTACGGATATAAGCGTGCATCTCCTGGGCCTGCGCCGAGGTTGCCGTAACGCCTGTACCTATAGCCCAGACCGGTTCGTAAGCGATGACCAGTTTCGAAAATTGCTCGTCGCTGAGGTTGAATACCACTTCCTCGATCTGAGCCTTAACTATTTCGAAGTGCTTGCCGGCTTCGCGCTCGGCGAGCTTCTCACCCACGCAATAGATGGGAACAAGGTTGTTGGCGTAGGCCAATGCAATCTTCTTGTTAAGAGTGGTGCTTGTTTCGCCATAATACTCGCGGCGCTCGGAGTGCCCCAGGATAACATACTCTACTCCCAGCGATGCGATCATTTCGGCCGAAACTTCGCCCGTGTAAGCTCCTTTGGCTTCCGCTGCACAATTCTGCGCACTCACCGCAATACCCGTACCGCGCGTGGCCTTAACCACTTCGCTGAGGTGCGTAAACGGAGGAGCGACGATCATAGCAACGTCCTTGCAAACTTCGCCTTTACCGGCTGCCACACCCTTAACCAACTCCACTCCGGCCACGGGGGTGGTATTCATCTTCCAGTTGCCTGCTACAATTTTCTTTCTCATAACTCTTGGTATTATTGTTTATTGTTGTTCTATCCAGCGTTTAACATCCTCGGACGAGGGATTCGCCAGCCCGAGTTTATTCTTCTTATTATAGCCGCACAAGTCGTTGAAAAGTTTGCCCGGAGAGAGTTTGCGCAACGAATCCACAGTCATGAATCCCATCTTCTGCAACACTGGGATCCACTCCTGCGGGATGCCCGTAGCCATATATTTCTCGTCAGCGTCTTTCATCGCCTGCTTTTCGGGGCGCATCTGTGGAAAGAAAAGTACGTCCTGTATCGACACCTGTCCCGTCATGAACATGGTGAGGCGATCTATGCCGATGCCCATCCCCGAACACGTAGGCATGCCATACTCCAGCGCCCTTACAAAGTCCATGTCGATGAACATGGCCTCGTCGTCACCCTTCTCGCTGAGGTGTAACTGCTCCTGGAAACGCTCCAACTGGTCTATCGGATCGTTAAGCTCAGAATATGCGTTGCAGAGCTCCTTGCCGTTGACAAACAGCTCGAAACGCTCGGTAAGTTCGGGATTGGAACGGTGTTTTTTGCAGAGAGGCGACATCTCCACGGGGTAATCGGTGATAAATGTCGGTTGTATGAGGTCGTCTTCGCAGTATTGCCCGAAAATGGCGTCTATCAGCTTGCCTTTTCCCATGGTTTCGTCAACCTCGACGCCCAGACTGCGGCACGCTTCGTATATCTCTTTCTCGCTCTTGCCCGTTATATCGAATCCCGTCTTCTCAACTATGGCTCCGGTCATCGTCAGGCGGCGGAACGGTCCGCCGAAATTTATGGTGCGGTCGCCGATCTGCACCTCGGTAGTGCCGTGCAGCGCCATGGCCACCCGCGAGAGCATCTCCTCGACGAATTCCATCATCCACACATAATCCTTCCAGGCCACATATATCTCCATTACCGTAAATTCCGGATTGTGAGTACGGTCCATGCCTTCATTGCGGAAATCCTTCGCGAATTCGTATACTCCGTCGAACCCGCCTACGATCAGTTTTTTGAGATACAGCTCGTTGGCGATCCTCAGGTATAGAGGCATATCCAGGGCGTTGTGGTGCGTGATGAACGGCCGCGCCGCCGCGCCGCCCGGAATGGGTTGCAGGATCGGAGTCTCCACTTCCAGGTAACCTTTAGAGTTGAAGAACTCCCTCATCGTGTTGACGATCTTCGAGCGTTTTAGGAAGACATCCTTAACCTGAGGATTCACCACAAGGTCGACATACCGCTGGCGGTAACGTACCTCCGGGTCGGTGAAGGCATCGAACGTCTGGCCCTCCTTTTCCTTGACGATAGGCAGGGGGCGGATCGACTTGCTGAGGAGCTTGAACTTGCGGCAATGTACCGACAGTTCACCCGTCTTTGTGATGAACGCCGAACCTTCAACCCCGACGAAATCGCCTATGTCGAGCAGTTTCTTGAATACCGTATTGTACATCACAGCCTCAGGATCGCCCTCGCATATGTCGTCGCGGCGGACGTATACTTGTATGCGACCCGTGTGATCCTGTAGCTCGAAGAATGAAGCGCTGCCCATAATGCGGCGGCTCATGATACGGCCCGCAATGGAAACGTCTGCAAAGTTGCCTTTTTCGGGATCGTAATCCGCTGTGATCCGGGCAGCGGTTGCCGTTACGTCGTATTTTTCTGCCGGATATGGGTCTATGCCCAATTTACGCAGGGCGTCGAGCGATGCCCGCCTGATCTGTTCCTGTTCGCTGAGGTCGATAATACTCATCGTTTTGACTGTTTAAGCCCGCAAAGCTACTAATTTTACTTGTAAATTGAAAATTCCGGAGCTGTTCCTTCCATAAGAACAGTCCCGGAATTTCATAGTTTCCATTGTGTTTATATAATCCCATAGGGATCAGGTGATTTTATAGCGTCACCCCGGTTTTGAAGATGGCTATCTCGCGGAACCCGTTTTTTTCGTTATTCACCCACTCGCCGCTTGCCACAGCGATCACATAATCGGCAAAACGCGTCGACAGGTCGTCCATCGCGACTCCTTCGAGCAACTGTCCCGCATTGAAATCTATCCATTTGGGCTTGTTGGCTGCCAGGGTACTATTGGTTGAAATTTTCATCGTGGGTACGAACGACCCGAAAGGAGTGCCACGGCCGGTGGTGAACAGCACTATCTGGCACCCCGCGGCGGCCAGGGCCGTCGAAGCCACAAGGTCGTTGCCCGGGGCGCTCAACAGGTTGAGCCCTTTGGCCTTGAGCCTGTCGCCATACATAAGCACATCCTCCACAACCGAGTCGCCGCTTTTTTGTGTACATCCGAGCGATTTTTCTTCGAGCGTCGAAATGCCACCGGCTTTATTACCCGGCGACGGATTCTCATAAATGGGCTGGTTGTTATGAATAAAATAATCCTTGAAATTGTTGATCAGGCGGACCGTGTTGTCGAATATTTTGGACGTACGCGCCCTGTTCATCAAAATGGTTTCGGCTCCGAACATCTCCGGCACTTCGGTAAGCACCGTAGTCCCTTTGCACGATACGATGTAGTCCGAAAAACGTCCCAGCAGAGGGTTGGCCGTGATACCTGAAAACCCATCCGATCCGCCGCACTTCAGCCCCACGCGCAACTCGGCGAGCGGCACATCACTGCGCACGTCTTTCGACGCCACGGCGTGAATCTCCCTGAGCAACTTCATCCCCTCCTCTATCTCGTCGCCGGGCACTTTCTGGGTCTCCATAATTTTGATGCGCGATGTGTCGTAATCGCCGATCAACTGCATAAACGACCGCAGCTGGTTGTTCTCGCAACCCAGACCAACTACCAGAACGCCTCCCGCATTGGGATGTTTCACCATGTCGGCCAATATCTTGCGTGTGTTCTCATGGTCGTCGCCCAGCTGTGAACAACCGTAATTATGCGGGTATGCCACCACAGCGTCGATACTCGTGCCCGCTCCGGTCGTGATCTCGGCCCTGAGCAATTCAGCGAGTCTGTTCACAGTACCGTTGACACAGCCCACCGTAGGTATGATCCACAACTCGTTACGGACTCCTGCCGAACCGTTCGAACGCCTGTATCCGCGGAATGTCCGCCGCGTATCGCCCGGCACAGTCTCCTGCCAGTCCGGGCTGTAGGTATAGGCCAGTACTCCGTCGAGATTGGTCTTCACATTGTGCTCATTAACCCAGCCTCCCTGGGGTATGGGGTTGATGGCATGGCCGATAGGGTAGCCGTATTTTATCACGTTCTCTCCTTCGGGAATATCGCGCAACGCGAATTTATGACCCATCGGGATCTCTGCGGGCAGAATGAAACTGCCGCCGTCTATCTCTATGCGTTCACCCTCGCCGAGCAATGTGACCGCAACAGCCACATTGTCCGTTCTGTTTATCTTTATATACCGCGCCATAAAACCTATAGAATTTCTTTTACTGCCTCTTTCATGCCTTTTTTATTTATAGTGCCGAGCATCGAAGCCACCATGTCGGTCAGTCCCGCCACCCTGCGCAGGTCCTCGCCCCAGATGAAATCGGCCCCGAGAACCCCGTCGGTCACTTTACGCACATCACCGGTAGCCCACAGGTCTTTCAGCAGCGAAACTATGGCCGCATCGTCGTTGGGCACTATCTCGTCGCCGCCGCGCCTGCCACCCTTATAGTAGGTGATTATCCCGGCCAGGCCAAGCACTAAGCCTTTAGGCAGGTGCCCTTTACGGGCCAGATAGGTTTTCAGTCCCGGCAGGTCGCGCGTTTTGAACTTCGGGAACGAATTGAGCATGATGCTCGTAACAAAATGCTTGACAAACGGGTTGCGGAAACGGTCCAGTACATCTCCGGCAAACTTTTCGAGTTCCTTGCGAGGCAGGTCGAGTGTCTCCAGCAGTTCGTCGTACATCACCTTGTGCACATAAGCTCCTATGAGTTTGTCTTCCACACACTCTCTCACCGTGTCGAGCCCCGAGAGGTATCCCACAGGCGAAAGCACCGTGTGCGGGCCATTGAGCAACGTCACCTTGCGGTCGTGATAAGGCTTCTCGCTCGGGACGAACAACACGTTTAGCCCCGCCTTATGCGCCGGAAACTCTTTGGCCACGCTCTCCGGAGCCTCTATCACCCAGAGGTGGAAAATCTCGCCTTTGACGACCAGTTTATCTTCAAGACCTATCTTTTCGAGTATCTCCCCGATAGTTTCCCTCGGATACCCCGGCACTATACGGTCGACCAGCGTGCTGTAGACACCGCACGAAGTTTCGAACCAGCGTCCGAATTCGTCGCCCAGTTCCCAGAGCTCGATGTATTGTTCGATACACCGTTTCAATTCGCGTCCGTTATGGAAGATCAACTCACACGGGAAAACAAGCAACCCTTTCGACTTGTCTCCTCCGAAATAGCGGTAGCGGTGGAACAGCAACTGCGTGAGTTTGCCCGGATACGACTTAGCGGGCGAATCCCTCAGCCTGCAGGCCGGATCGAACACAATACCCGCCTCAGTGGTGTTGGAAACCACAAAACGTATGTCGGGATTCTCCGCCAGCTCCATATAAGCGTCGAAATCGGTGTATGGATTGACACCCCGGTTTATCACGTCGATCAATTCGAGCGAATCCACCTCATGGCCGTTGTCGATACCCTGCAGATTGAGATGGTATAAACAATCCTGGGCATTGAGCATATCCACCATACCCTGCTCGATGGGCTGGACAACGACAACACTGCCGTTGAAGTTGCTCTTTTGATTCATTTTCCATACGATCCAGTCGACAAATGCCCTGAGGAAATTGCCTTCACCGAATTGAATAATGCGTTCGGGATAACTTTTGACCTTTGCGTTCTCTCTGTTAAGTGGTTTCATATCTACAGTTTTTATAATTTTAGACAAGCGATGTGACTATATCTCGAAAATGTCGAAATAGTAATCGGCGTTATATTTTGTCAATATGTCCATCGACATGTAATTATCTTTTGCTGCCGGCTCGCGCTTCATTATAAGGTGGGCAATGATTGCATTGATGCTGCGGTAAACCTGCGTCTCGGTGCGTTGTGTGATCAAATATTTGACCTGGCCGTTGCGTACGGCATCGATATTTTTCGCCAGCATGTCATAGCCTACAAGCGCGATGCCGTTTAGCGAACGTTTCTCGATGTATTCCGCAATAAGGTGCACCCTTGAGTTGAACGTTATTATACGCTTTACCTCGGGATGACGGTCGAAAAACGCATCGAGCACACGAATATTATGAAGCGGATCGTAGGGCTTGATAAATTCGTTCAGCACCGTAGTCGACGGGTGGTGTGCTCCAATAAACTCCATGAACCCCGCCCGGCGGCTCAGCGTGGGGTTGTCCTGGGGAAGCGCCTCGCCGCGGTCGATACGGAAATTGGCTATCGCCTCGCCCTGAGTGGCCGATTCCATCAGCAGGCTTCCCCCGAGTATCCCGCTTTGGAACATTGGCATGCCGTAGTATGCCATGTATGAAGTAGTGTCGAGTTTGGAATCTATATACACGAACGGGACTCCGCGCCGGCTGAGTTCGGTTGTGAGCGCTATCGTGAGATCATGGTATATCGGGGCGAGCATCACTGCCGCCGGATCGGCGGCCAGGGTTTCATCGCACGCCTTGCGGAACGATGCGGCATCGAATTGCTCGTACTGCACCGTGATTATATCGATGTTGTATGCCGCCGCCTTATCTATAGCCCGCTGGATGCCGCCGCGTACCAATTCCCAGTATTCCCCCTGGCCGAACCGCGGAATCAGGCACACTAATGTATACCTCTTTTTAGAAGCCAGCAGCGAAGCGTACAGATTGGGTTTGTATCCCAACTTCTCTATCACTTCGTTGATCTTGATCCGGCTCGTCTCCGAAACCTCGCCGCGATTATGCACAACGCGGTCTACAGTCCCCTTGGATAATCCCGACAGACGGGCTACATCCTTGATCGTTATCTTCTTATCGTCGCTATTCATTATTCCGACCTTGCGTTTCCCGTGAAGCCGCACCGATGCGGCACCGGTTATTTCGAACAAAGATATAAAATTTTTCGTGCACGTGCACGAAATTCGAAAAATAATTGATACTTTTGTGAAATAGTAGGATGCGTAAATCTTATAATACATAAAATCATATGGGAACTTTCATCGGTAAAGATTTCATGCTCACCAACGATACGGCCCGGGAGTTGTATCACGAGCATGCGGCCCGGCAGCCAATCATCGATTATCACTGCCATCTTATTCCGGCACAGATCGCGGGCAACCACCAGTTCCGCAACCTTGCCGACATATGGCTGGGAGGCGACCACTACAAATGGCGTGCAATGCGCGGCAACGGCATCGGCGAGGAGTATATCACAGGAGACAAGCCCGATTATGAAAAGTTCGAAAAGTGGGCTTACACAGTGCCTTACACAATGCGCAATCCGCTTTACCACTGGACGCACCTCGAACTATCGCGCATTTTCGGCATAGACAGGCTGCTCAATCCATCGACCTCGCGCGAAATTTACGACGAATGTACGGCCAAGCTTCAAACCGAAGAATTCAGGGCGCAGGCCATCATGAAGCGTTGCCGCGTGGAGGTGGTCTGCACGACCGACGATCCGGCCGACGACCTTGTATATCATAAGCAGATAGCCGAAAACGGGTTTGGCGTCAAGGTGCTTCCCACCTGGAGGGCCGACAAAGCGATGGCGATAGAAAACCCCGTCTCTTACAAAGCTTACATAGAACAGCTTGGCAGGGCGGCTGACATGGATATCGCATCGTACGAGGATCTTATGGCTGCGCTCAAGAAACGGCACGATTTTTTCGCCGAAATGGGATGCAGGCTTTCGGACCACGGCATAGAGACATTCTACGCTTCGGATTACACCGAGGGCGACCTGCTGCAGATATTCCAGAAGGTTATGGCTGGTAAAAAAGCCTCTGCCGATGAATTACTTAAATTCAAGAGCGGCGTACTTTACGACCTGGCCGTTATGGACGCTGAAAAAGGCTGGACGCAACAGTTCCATATAGGGGCGATCAGAAATAACAACACAGTGATGTATAACATTCTCGGGCCGGACACAGGCTACGATGCTATCCACGATGTGGATTGTGCGGCCGCGGGACACAGGTTGTTCGACCGCCTGGCGATGAACGGCAAGCTCGCCAAGACGATCCTCTACAATCTCAACCCGAAGGACAACGAGGTGTTGGCGACTATGGCCTACACGTTCAACGACGGCACGGTGGCTGGCAAAATGCAATTGGGCTCGGGCTGGTGGTTCCTCGACCAGGAGGACGGCATGCGCAAGCAAATCAATGCGTTGTCTGCGTTGGGGCTGCTGAGCAGGTTTGTGGGAATGCTCACCGATTCGCGTTCATTTTTGTCGTATCCGCGCCACGAGTATTTCCGCCGCATATTATGCGATGTGATAGGCCGTGACATCGAGGACGGGAAACTGCCGCGCGGCGAGATGGATTTCATCGGCACGATGATCGAGGATATATCCTACGGCAACGCCAAGCGTTATTTCGAGTTTTAGGCAGACTCTTAAATCTGTCTGCGGCGGCGCATAAGAGCAAGTATGTGCCACTCCCGGCTGCTGCAGTCCAACAACGGTAGGTAATCGTATAACAATAAAAATAATCATGAAAAAAGTTGTAACATTCGGCGAGATCATGTTGCGTCTTGCCACACCGGGGTACCAGAGATTCTCACAGGCTAAGGAGTTCACCGCCACGTTCGGCGGCGGCGAAGCCAATGTCGCCGTGTCGTTGGCCAACTATGGCATCGCTGCGCAATTTGTGACACGCCTGCCTCAGAACGACATTGCCGACAGTTGCCTCAAGGAGTTGCATAAATATGGTGTGGGGACCGATCATGTGGTGTCCGGCGGAGAGCGTCTGGGAATCTATTTCCTTGAAACGGGAGCCGTAGCCCGTGCCAGCAAAGTGGTATACGACCGCGCCCACTCGTCGATAGCCGATATTCGGCCCGGCATGGTCGACTGGGACGAAGTGTTGAAGGGCGCCGATTGGTTTCACTGGACGGGTATCACCCCGGCTCTGAGCCAGGGGGCCGCCGACGCGTGCCTCGAGGCTATCAAGGCCGCCAACAGGCTTGGGGTCATGGTATCGTGCGATTTGAACTTCCGCAAAAACCTGTGGAAGTATGGCAAGACGGCTTCTGAGGTCATGCCCTCGTTGGTCGAGGGTTGCGATGTGATCCTGGGTAACGAGGAGGATGCCGAGAAGGTGTTCGGCATAAAGCCCGAGGGCTTCGACGTCACGGCTACTTCAGGCCATGTCGATGCTGCCGAATTCGAAAGCGTGTGCAGGCAGATGATGGTGAAGTTCCCGCGTGCGAAAAAAGTTATCATCACCCTGCGCGGTTCGGTCAACGCAAACCACAACACCTGGGCCGGCGTATTGTGGGACGGCAAGAAGCTGTTCCAGTCGCCGTCTTACGACATTACACATATCGTGGACCGCGTAGGCGGAGGCGACTCGTTCATGGGGGGCCTGATATATGGCCTGCTGACATATCCCGGCGACGATCAGAGGGCATTGAACTTCGCCGTCGCGGCATCGTGCCTGAAACATACCATCTATGGTGATTTCAATCTGGTTACGGTAGCCGAAGTCGAGAACCTGATGAAGGGCGACGGTTCCGGGCGAGTTTCGAGGTAGATTTGGAGTAAATTTCGAACCTCATTGCCCTGTCCGTAACAACGGGCCGGGCAATGAAGCAGAAGGCTGGATTTTAATTTTTCAGAAAACTATTATGGCAAGATTTTCAAAGATGGAGGTCCTCTCGGCGATGAAGTCGACCGGAATGGTTCCTGTTTTTTACAATAAAGATATCGAAGTGGCAACGAACGTCCTCAAGGCGTGCTACGAAGGAGGCGTGAGGGCTTTCGAATTCACGAACCGCGGCGAATTTGCCCATGAGGTGTTCGGCGAGTTGTCTAAATTCGCCGCCAGTGAGTGCCCCGAAATGGTGATGGGCGTCGGTTCGGTGGTCGATCCGGCTACGGCGGCCCTGTACCTGCAGTTGGGCGCTAACTTTGTCGTAGGCCCGTTGTTCAACCCCGAAGTTGCGAAGGTGTGCAACCGCCGCCTGGTGCCGTACACTCCGGGATGTGGTTCGGTAAGCGAAGTAGGATTCGCTCAGGAGGCGGGCTGCGATCTGTGCAAGGTATTTCCCGGCGATGTGCTGGGGCCCAATTTCGTGAAAGGGCTGAAGGCCCCCATGCCGTGGTCGCAGCTGATGGTAACGGGCGGAGTAAAGCCCGAAGAGGCGAACATCAAGTCGTGGTTCGACGCTGGAGTAATGTGCGTGGGCATGGGATCCAACCTTTTCCCAGCCGATGTGGTCGCGGCTAAAGAGTGGGGAGCGATCACCAAACTTTGCGCCGACTCGCTGGCAATAACCGCTAAATTCAGAAAATAACCACAAAAACCTAAAACTTCACTATAAGATGGCCAATATTCACGAATTGAACGAAAAAATAGGAAAGTACCGTTGGACGATCTGCGGACTGCTCTTCTTCGCAACTACGGTCAACTACCTCGACCGGCAGGTGCTCAGCCTCCTCCAGCCCCTGCTTTCGGAAACATTCGGCTGGACTAACAGCGACTATGCCAACATAGCATCGGTATTCCAGTTTACATACGCTATCGCCATGCTTTTCGCGGGCCGCGTGATAGACAAACTCGGCACAAAGCACGGTTATGCCTGGGCACTTATCCTGTGGAGTGTCGGCGCCGTTATCCATGCGGTAGCGGTGAGTATCGGAGGGGCTGTAGCACCTTTGTTCTCATTGATAGGCATCGTTCTGCCGGTGTCTATATTAGGATTCATGGTATCGCGGTTCGTGCTTGCCGTCGGGGAGGCCGGCAACTTTCCTGCGGCGATAAAGACAACGGCCGAGTGGTTCCCCAAGAAAGAGCGTTCGCTGGCTACCGGCGTATTCAATTCCGGTTCGAATATAGGCGCCATACTCGCACCGCTCACCGTGCCCTGGATAGCAGGCCACCTGGGATGGGAGTCCGCGTTTATAATAGTCGGCGGCATAGGTTTTCTTTGGTTGATATTCTGGTATATACTCTATGACTCTCCGAAGAAGATGTTGGCGAAGGGCCGTATCAACAAGGCTGAGTATGACTATATCCACAGCGATGCCGAAGAAGCGGTGCCGGCCGAGACAGGGGTGAAAGAGAAGGTGTCATGGGGGAAACTACTTACATACAAGCAGATGTGGTCGTTCTTTTTCGGCAAATTCATGACCGA
Source organism: Rikenellaceae bacterium (assembly GCA_031552535.1). Classification (GTDB taxonomy): domain Bacteria; phylum Bacteroidota; class Bacteroidia; order Bacteroidales; family Rikenellaceae; genus JAVBMJ01. The sequence goes on along the minus strand of JAVBMJ010000016.1, from coordinate 3,069 downwards.
CGGAGTTTGGTGGTTCTTCCTGTTCTGGCTGCCGGCTTATCTTAAGGCTCAATACGGTCTCACCGGCACACAAATCATGTTGCCTCTCGGAGTGCTTTACAGCATGACTATGGTGGGGAGTATCGGTGGCGGGTGGTTCCCGGCCTATTTTATGAAGAAAGGGATGGATCCTTATAGCGCCCGCATGAGAGCTATGCTGGTTATCGCGGCGTTCCCGTTGACGGTGTTGGCAGCCCAGCCTCTGGGAGGCATCAGCATGTGGTTCCCGGTGTTGATAATCGGCATCGGTGCTTCGGCACACCAGGCGTGGTCGGCAAATATCTTCACCACTGTTTCTGACATGTTCCCCAAAAAGGCGGTGGCTTCGGTCACGGGCATAGGTGGTATGGCCGGAGGATTGGGAGGGGTTATCATCACCAAGATCGCGGGAGCCCTTTTCGACCATTATTCCGCTTTGGGGCACATCGAAACGGGATACACTATTATGTTCTCGTTCTGTGCCGTGGCTTATGTCATTGCGTGGGTGGTGATGAAGAGCCTCGTGCCTACGTTTAAACCTATAACCGACCTGTAGGGTTTGTAAGAGACTTAGAGTCTGTCTAAATTTCCTATGGAAATTTAGACAGACTCTTAAAACAACTATAGATATGAATGAATTATTCAGCGTAAAAGACAAGGTTGTCGTCATTACCGGCGCTGCCGGAATCCTCGGCAACTCGATGGTACACCACTTCGCCAGTGAAGGGGCGAAGGTTGTGATCCTCGACCGCAACCGCGAGGCAGGCGAAGCGCTTGCCGCCGCCGCTTCGAAAAATGGTTCTGCGACGTTCGTATACACCGATGTGCTGAACCGAGAAATACTGGAGGCAAACTACTCGGAGATCATGGAGCGCTTTGGACGTATCGACGTGCTGATCAACGGCGCGGGAGGCAATATGGCGGGCGCTACGATCCCGCCCGAGAAAAACATCTTCGACCTCGATATCGACGCGGTACGCAAAGTGGTGGATCTAAATCTATTCGGCACGGTGTTGCCGACGATGGTCTTTGCGAAGGCTATGGTCTGGCAGAAACAGGGGTCGATCATCAATATCGCTTCGATGTCGGCCCTGCGTCCGTTGACAAGGGTGGCAGGCTACGGGGTAGCCAAAGCGGCCGTAGTTAATTTCACGAAGTACATGTGTGCGGAGCTGGCTACCAAATTCGGTGATGGACTGAGAGTCAATGCTATAGCGCCCGGATTCTTTCTTACCGAACAGAACCGTACGCTTTTGACCAATCCCGACGGCAGCCTTACGGCGCGTTCGCATACGATACTATCACACACGCCGTTCGGCCGTTTCGGTGAGCCTGAGGAGTTGCTGGGCACGCTGCAATACCTGTCGAGCGACGCCTCGAAATTCGTTTCGGGGACGCTAATAGCCATCGACGGAGGTTTCGACGCGTTTTCGATTTAGGATCAGTCCGGATCCGATACGAAAAATCGGGCAAATTCTTAGAAACTGTTTAAAAATATTACCGAAATTATTTTTAAACAGTATCCAAGGTTGCCTATAAAAACCTGCCGGTGCGTATACAGGGGGACTTGTGAATACCGGCAATAACCTGTTTTTAATTTAATAAATTATAGCGATATGTATCTTTGTAAACAATCGTGGCGTTGGTATGGTCCCAACGATCCTGTGAGCCTGTGGGATATCCGGCAGGCGGGAGCTACAGATGTGGTCACGGCACTCCATCATATTCCCAACGGCGAGGTGTGGACGGTGGAAGAGATCAAAAAACGCCAGCAGACGGTAGCCGACGCCGGGTTGGTATGGAGCACCGTGGAGAGCGTGCCGGTGCACGAGCATATAAAGACCCAAACGGGCGATTTCCAAAAGTATATCGACAACTATAAACAGTCGGTCCGCAATCTCGCCTCGTGTGGTATTTATATCGTCACATACAACTTCATGCCGGTGCTCGACTGGACCCGCACCGATCTGGCATACACGCTTCCCGACGGGTCGAAAGCCCTGCGTTTCGAGCATGCGGCTTTCGTTGCTTTCGACCTTTTCATACTGAAACGCCCCGGAGCCGAAAAAGAGTATACACCAGAAGATATAGCCAAAGCCCGCGCGCGTTTCGACGCGATGACACAGGAGGAGCGACACACCCTCACGCGCAACATGATCGCCGGTCTGCCGGGTTCGGAGGAGAGTTTTACAGTGGAGCAGTTCCAGAAGGCGCTGGATCGTTACAAGGGAATAGATGCCGAACAGTTGCGTTCGAACCTGGTCCACTTCCTTCGCGAGGTGTGCCCTGTGGCCGACGAGGTCGGCGTCGAGATGGTCATACATCCCGACGATCCGCCGTATCCCATCCTCGGGTTGCCGCGTATACTGTCGACTGCGGCCGATTTCCGTAAACTGATCGAACTGGTGCCCAATAAATCGAATGGTCTGTGCCTTTGCACCGGTTCGTTCGGGGTGCGTTCCGACAACGAGCTGGCAGCAATGATGGAGGAGTTCGGCGACAGGGTGGGGTTTGTCCATTTCCGCTCCACGCACCGCGACGAGGATGGCAACTTCTACGAGGACAACCACCTCGAAGGCGACGTGGATATGTATGGAGTGATGAAGGCTTTTCTCGAACTGCAGCAACGCCGCGGAGTCTCGATACCTATGCGTCCCGACCACGGGCACCAGATGATCGACGACCTGAAGAAAAAAACCAACCCCGGATACTCATGCATAGGCCGTCTACGCGGTTTGGCCGAACTCCGCGGGCTCGAAATGGGGATCGCAAAAGGAATGGAGAAAAAATAGCTGTTTTGTGCTTCCAGCAAGAAAATGTCTCAAAACGAAACTTGACCCTCTTAGAAACTTGTTTAAATTTCCTATGGAAAATTAAACAGTTTCTGAGAATCGCGTATTTGGAACATTTACCCGGGAGTCCGGATAAAATGAAGGTGTCTCGATATTGAAGTGGACCCCCAAAGTTGGAAAACAAAGTGTGGGGGTGACGTCAAAAACGAAACACCATAAAGTTTAACGGACACCCCGGGAAATGTTCCCAAAAAGCGAA
>JAVBMJ010000039.1:0-33721 GCA_031552535.1 Rikenellaceae bacterium | reverse complement strand
GGGCATATCGCTGACTGACAAAACCCCGATCCGGGACTTATTCGACAAATCGAATCTCAACTATCTCAAAGAACCTGATGGCTCCGGTGAGCCAAATTTGTTTAACTTTTAAGCGTCCAATTTTTTAGTGGACAGTAGTGTCCTGTAATAATTAAAGAACCTGTCGCACAACTAGCAAAAAAGAGAATTGCAGTGATTGTGATAAATACTCGGAAGCTTTGTATTCTTACTTGTAAATTGCTAAAATGTTTCATAAAATTATGTTATTAAAAGTCTCTATTTTTCGTACTGTCAAGCCCACCAATTACCGCTGTGCTATCCACGGGTGGCACCTAACTGGATTATAGCTGTCACTCGTTACGCCGTTTATGATATCAAGCATACCAAAATTAGGATGCTTGCTGTACCTTTTGCTCATTTTCAGGTGATTCCTTATTCATATCTCAACGACTTACATTTGCCAAAGATACAAAATCTCAGAAACAGTTTAAAAATAATTTCGGTTATATTTTCAAACAGTTTCTCAGAAAAACAGCCTTCAATTATCTCCTAAAACCGTTACATTTACTAATTTTGTGTTTTATATTCCTCTTCCTTTCTTCTGTTGTGTTTGAATCGGTTGTCGGGATAGTTGGGTGCACTACCTGTTTCACTTTCTCGTATTGTTGTTTGAACCAGTCGATGATATTCTGACCGTTGAGGGAAAGACGGAACTTGTCCGGGTTGTCCTGTTCTTTGAATATTTGTAGTTTAACGTCCTGCACATCAAATGATTGGTCGTGTTCGGGCTAATGAAATTTTCCTGTAACGGGTACGGCTTCACCGTTGAACGGCCTCTTATAGCCCCATACGGTATTGGTACAGCATTTCTTTTCTTCCCGCAGGAAGTATTCGAAATCGTTGATAAACGTCAGATTCAGTTCTTTGAGCAGCATATCCTCCCGGTGGTAACGCATCCCCTGCGCTGTTCTGCCGAAATACGGTTTTCAGACCATAGCCATATAAAGCAAAACAGAGCGTAACGAAAGCTCTGTCAGCTAATTCGCTACACTCTGCCTAATTCCGCTTTTTTGTTAGAAGTTTATTTTATAAGCTGCATTTCGTCGATAAGATATTTAGCTCCGCCTATTTTGTCAATTACGAAGAGCATGTATCGCACGTCGAGAGAAATATTGCGGCACATGGCCGGATCGAATTCTATGTCGCTCATCGTGCTGAGCCATGTACGGTCGAAGTTTACTCCCACCAACTCACCCCGTCCATTGAGTACCGGGCTACCGGAATTGCCTCCTGTGGTATGGTTCGTGGCGATAAAAGCTACCGGCACCGTACCGTCCACGCCCCAACAGCCATAGTCTTGCGCAGCGTAGAGATCCCTGAGCCGTTGCGGGACGTCATAATCGTATATGGCGGGGTTGTCTTTTTCGATTATGCCCTTGAGTGTGGTCTGGTGCAGGTGGCGCACTCCGTCCTCGGGAGAATAACCCTCCACGTGTCCATAAGCCACACGAAGCGTGAAGTTGGCATCCGGAGACAGAACCTCCCCGGCATGCTGTTCGCGCAGGGCCTGCACGTAGGTAGAATAAAGATTATCTATCTCGGTATAAAGAGCCGTATAACGCGGAACGATAGAATCGCGACGGATGGGGGCGAAACGTGAATATAGCCGTATGGCTGGATCGGCGGCAAGCGTTTTGCGGTCACTGGCGGCGAATTTCGACGAATCGGCCAATACCGAAGAGGCGAACAGCGCATCGGCGTATCGTTCGACGCCTCCGGCTGCTTCTACCTCGTCGGCGAATCCAGCGGGAATAAACTGCGGCGAGGCATTGGCCAGATACTCACCTAAAAGGCGGGCGGCTACACGGCGGTCGATATCGGCTGAATAATTCTTGTAGAATTTGTCGGCCAGGGCTTTCATTTTATCCTGCGGCATATTGGGCGACAGGTGTCCTGCCAGCGCCATCATCTCTATCGAGTAAAACCCTTCCATGTAGTAATCCATCGCCACGGCGTAGGGTCTGAGCTCCATATATAGTTCGTGCATTCGTGGCAGCAGCGACCCGTACTTCGCTTTGCGGGCGGGATCGGCATCGGCCCACGCCTGGAAACCGGCTTCGGCCTCGCGTTTGCGCTCTATAGTGCCCAGGCGTTTGAGCCCCTTCTCCTCGCCCTGCCACTTTTTCCAGGCGTTGGCAATGTTGGCGTGCTTGGCCGCATATTGTATCCTTACCAGAGGGTCGGCCTCCTGTGCCGCTCCGATCACGTCGAGACGCATGGTGCGCATACGTATCTTGGCCGGGTCGGAGTAATTCTGTACGAAATCGACCGCGTCCGACGTAAGGTATTGCGAAGTACGTGCCGGATAGCCGTAAACAAATGTGAAATCGCCCTCGGCAACCCCGCGTGTCGATATGCTGAAAAATTTCTTCGAGCGGTAGGGTATATTGGCTTTGGAGTAAGCGGCAGGTTTGTTGTCGGGACCGGCATATACGCGGAACAGCGAAAAGTCGCCTGTGTGGCGCGGCCACATCCAGTTGTCGGTGTCGCCGCCGAATTTCCCGATAGACGAGGGCGGAGCCCCCACGAGCCGCACATCGGTAAAGACCTCGTAAACGAATACGAAATATTGGTTGCCGGCATAAAACGGTTCGACTTCGGCCACATAGTGCGTGCCTTCGATAGCCTTATCCACTATTTTTTTAGCATTGGCTTCCATCGCTTTAGATCGTGTAGTGGCGTCCATGCCGTCTGTAACGCCATCAAGCATAGCCTCTGTCACGTCGTCCATCCTCACCAGGAACGACACTTCCAGTCCCGGGTTGGGTAATTCCTCGCCGCGCGACATGGCCCAAAAACCGTTGGTAAGGTAGTCGTGCGACAATGTGCTGTGGGCCTGTATTTGTCCATAGCCGCAATGGTGGTTAGTCAGAAGCAGCCCACTTGCCGATATCATCTCACCCGTACATCCATTGCCGAATTTGACCACCGCGTCTTTCAGCGAGGCTTTACCGGCACTGTAAATATCCTCCGCCTTCAACCGTAGTCCCTTGGAACGCATATCTTTTATGCGGCTCCCTATGAGTGAAGGTAACCACATACCCTCGTCGGCACAAGCCGGCGAAATTATCAGAATGGCAAGACAAAACAACAAGATTTTCTTCATGGCTATTTTCAGGTAGTTACGTGAAATGAATTCAGAATTTATTTTTACGGGAGAAAAAACCGGCTCTGTCCGCGGTCAGGCGCCGGTTTGACAATAAGCGATGATTCGCTCACATTATTTAAACGGCGAGTCGGGCTCCTTGGCCATGTGGTTATAAAACATGCGGTCGAGCAGCGCCGGGCATAATTTCTTCAACAGCGCCGTGGCCCGGCCGTTGAAATCCATTGTGATGGAGCGCTTACGTCCGGCGACCCCCCGTGCTATACGCCTGGCCACCTCTTCGGCACTCATCATGCGGCCTTCGTCGCGAGGCGACTCTTCCTGGCTCGACCCGTCGGCAGTAAGAGCCGCAAACCTGACGTTAGACGCCGTAAATCCCGGATAGGCGACCATAACATGCACCCCTTTTTTGAGATTCTCGATGCGCACAGTCTCCAAAAAACCACCCATCGCGAATTTCGAGGCCGAATAACCCGTACGGCCCGGAAGCCCATGGATGCCGGCAACCGACGAAACCCCCACTATCGACCCCTGCGAAGCCTGCAAATATGGCAACGCATATTTTACACAGTTGGCCGTCCCCCAGAAATTGACATCCATCAACCGGCGCAACACTCCAAGGTCAGCATCGTCCAGCAGTGCCCGCATAGAAATACCCGCATTGCAGATCAGTACATCTATGTGCCCGAAACGTTCCGCGGCCAGGCGCACCAGGTGTTCGCAGTCGGCTTCTACCGTGACATCGGTCGCTGCCCAGACAGCTTCGCCGCCCTGCTTTTCGATCTCTGCCGCCACCTCCTCCAACTTCTCCGTACTGCGGGCCCCCATAACCACGCGGGCCCCCAGGCGTGAAAATTCATAAGCCAATGCCAGCCCTATTCCGGAACTCGCGCCGGTGATGACGACTACCTTGTCTTTAAAATTCATATTATTCGTTTTGTTACCTGTCATATAGTGTCTTCCTGCGCCGTGTATGTTTCAAATTACCTGGGAGCATTATACGTTTTGCAAATATAGTGAAAAGAGTGCCGGCATCACAATGCCGGCACTCTTTTTCAAATCATGCTATCCTCGACGGGAGGCATGCATACGTTTAGAACTTCAGGCGGAAACCCAACATGCAGCCCCATGTGCTCGCGGTGCTCACACTGGGCGTAAAGCGCAGGTTGTCCTTGAAATTCTGGGTGCTATTGCCGTTGACCTGGAACAGCGGGTTCTTGCTGGCATCGGCGCCCATATACTTCAACACCTTAACGTTGTTGTACGTCAACTGGCTCATCGTGTAGGTCAGGCCCCAGTTGGGATTGATGAAGTTGCCCACGTTGAGGAAGTCGGCCGTGAACTGCAATGTGTAACGTTTGCCAGATCCGAAGTTGGCATAGATATCCTGGATAAATTTGAAGTCGAAACGGTTGACCCATGGACCTACACCACCGCCACGCTCCGCGTATTTACCTTTGTTGGACTTCAGGTAGGGATCCTTGTTGACATATTCGAAGAAATCCTTATATTGCTGCTCTGCCGTGTAGGTACCGTTGGCCACGAAGCTGGCTGCCGAGATCTGGTCTTCCCTCGGGATGAAGATAAGGTCCGAAGAGTAGCCGTCGCCATTCATGTCGTTTGTGTAGACATAGTTCAGGCGAAGTGCGTGCGAACCCGAATAGTAGAGCGAAACAGTGGTCGTCAGGTGCTTCAGGTAGCTCTTCGAGTAGGAAACATATCCGTTCACGCGGTGGGGAACCGAGAACAGCGAGTAACCCAGGCCGGGATTGTTGAGCGAGTAGACATCGGTGTTGGAGTTCCATGCCGAGATGGCACGTGAACCGGGGTTGTTGCCCGTATCCTTCGATTTGTTGTATGTATAGGCGATCATACCCGCAAAACCGTTGGTGAACTTCTTGGTCAATTGTGCGGTCAACAGGAATTGGTAGCCTTTATTGGTATTGCTCAGGACGGCAAAACTCGCGACATCTGTGTGAACCAATTTGGATGAAGAGGCGGTAGAAGTCCATGCGGCATTGTCCCACCATACAGGACGGTTGTCGGCACCGGCGAACTTATTCGTCGAAGAGGCGGGTTTCAGGTTTACGTTCTCCTGGACTACTGCGTTGATATCCTTACTGTATATGGCTTCGAGCGTGAAGATCATGTTGCCCGGCAATTGTATGTCGCCGGCGAGCGAAGTACGCCATATCTGTGGCATCTTAAAGTCGTCGGCCACTTTACACAGATCGGAATTCACCGGAATGACACCGCTCTGCTGCGGGAACATGTTGGCGTATGCCGGATTATTGATAATGTCGTTGTAGTCGGCCTTGAAGCGGAAATCCGAAGGAAGATTGGCACCGGTTACGCCTAATGAAGGCGACTGCACGAATCCCGACGAACCGGGTTGGTTGGTGTACCATACGAAAGGCACGAAGCCGGTGAAAATACCCGTACCCCCGCGCAACTGTATGCTACGGTCGCCGTTGACATCCCAGTTGAAGCCGATACGCGGCGAAACCGCTACCGTAGTGCCGGGCCATTTACCCAGGTCGTAAGATTTGTTGTCGTTGAATTTCAGGTCGGTGATGGCAACCGGCGTCGAACGGTTCAGCACTGCGTCCTGTCCCAGGTCGGTCATGCAGAACGGCATCTCGAAGCGAATACCGCCCGTGAGCTTCAGTTTAGAATTGACCCACCATTCGTCCTGCAGATAGAGGCTGGCCATACCGAACGAAAGCTCCACGGCCGGATTTTTCTCCCCGTTGAAAGGGTACTGTATGCCGAACCCGTCGGGCTTGGCGTTGTTGAGGAAGCTGTCCACAGAGTTGAAACGGTAGTAGCCCAGGCCGAACTGCTGGTAGGCGTTGGCGAAGTACTGGTACTCGAACGACGCACCGCCGGTGATCGTGTGGTCGCCCAAAGCGTAGGTCAGGTTGTCTGTGATGGTGAAGGTCTTGTTATTGACGTCGTTGTTCCATGTGTAAAGCTCATAACCGAACGACATGTACTGTTTGCCGCCTTCCCAGATGTCGACGAACGGGAACGGGGCGCTCTTGCTGGTACGTGTGGTTTGGATATGGGTGTAAGTGGCGAGGAACTTGTTCGATAGTCTGTCGCTGAACGTGCTGTTCAACTCGCCGGCCAGCGAGCGCACCACATCTTCGAAACCGTAGTTGGCGTTCGAAAAAGCAAATGCGTCGGCGCTGTAACGTGCACTCGACAACGACGGAAGCGCTGCCGGACGGCTCGTGGCGTTGACCTGCTGGTCGTTCTCCGAAACAACTTCGTTGTAACGGATCATCGCCTTGTGGTTCTTGCTGATGTTCCAGTCGAGGCGCGCCGTGATCTTGTGGTTGTTGCTCTCGAAGGGCTTGAACCCTTCGTAAACACCCGCATCGTAATTATAGGTGTCCTTCAGATACTTCGCTACCCTGTCCAGATCGTAGGTTGTGGTTCTTGAACGGAACTCCGAAGCGCTTCCCGAATCACCCGTAGCCACAGGCGACGACTTAACAGTCGGGGTCCACGAGATGCCGGGAGATTCCTGCTTCTCCAACTCGGCCGTTACGAAGAAGAACAGTTTGTTCTGGATGATCGGGCCTCCGAACGAGAAACCGAACGTCTTGAGGTTACGCGTATGGGCGTCTTTTACCGTCTGTACGCCGTTGGCTCCCGAAACGCCGTCACCGACCTTGTCGCCTGTAAACGACTTGGGCCTGAAGTAGGTGTATGCCGTACCTTTGAACTCGTTGTCGCCGCTCTTGGTCACGGCATTGATGCTCGCACCCGTAAAACTCGACTCGCGGATGTCGTAAGGAGAGATATTGACCGTCAACTCCTGGATGGCGTCGAGCGAAATGGGCTGTGCGTCACCTCCAGGCAACTTGGTCGAAAGACCAAAACGGTTGTTGTAGTTCGCACCGTCGATCATCAGGTTGTTGTAACGGCCGTCGCGTCCGGCGAACCCGTTCTCCGAACCGGCCTGCGGAGTAAGCCTCGTAAAATCGGTGATCCCCCGCGAAACCGTGGGAAGGGTCGTCAGTTCGCGGCTGTTGACGTTGGTCAGTGAACCGGTGCGGTCGGAGTTCATGATGGCATTGGTCTTCGAGATAACCTCGATAGCGCCGATGGCTGTGCTCTCCTCACTCATAGAGCCGTTCAGCACGAAGTTGTCGCCGAGCGGTACGTTGATGTTTTCATTCTTCACGGTGGTGAATCCGAGCATCCTGAATTCAACAGTGTACGGCCCGCCCGGACGGATGTTGAGGATCCGGAAGTTACCCTTGATATCCGATGCTGTTCCGTAGGTGGTCCCTGTGGGGGTATGTGTGGCTATAACGGCCACTCCGACCACCGGGGCTCCTTTCTCATCCACTACTTTACCTCCGATACTCGACGTTGTCACCTGGGCGTTAACCGCGAGGACGGCGAAAACGGACAAAAACAAAAAGACGATTTTCTTCATAAAACAGGATTTGATTAGTACTTGTTTTCTAAATGTATATGCTGGGTTAAATTATTTGTAAACAAGATATTAAACAGCAAAATGCTTGCATGGAAGATAATTTGTCCGTGTAAAATTATCTCTTTTTATTGTTCTTTAAAAATGAAACGATACAATTAACCTGATCTTAATCATCATTGTATTAACAATTTTATTCACATTAAGCTATCTTTATGATATAGTGGATATTAATGGGGTGATATAATGTACGGTTGCGCCGGAACGCGACAACGTCCCTGCAAGCCTTATACTCAAATGTTATATGTGGAATGTGACGATGGGGTGATATACGCTGAAAATGCGATTGCAACAACTTTCAGGCAAATACCAAGAAGCTGTATAGAAGATACTTATCGTTTTTTGGCCTCTTTTTTACGAAAGTCCCGTCACATAGCACCACCATGCTCCCCGGTTTTTGTAAAAAATAACCCTAAAAATAATTCACAATTGTTTTTCCCCGGGAAAATTAGACAGACTCTGAAAATAACAAATCCGGAACTTCCGTGGATGGACAGCCTCCGGGAATTACGGACCGGCCAGTCCGAAGGGGTCAACAGAACATCCGAATTATTGCTGCTTTTTGGCGGGCATGTGTTTGTGATTTTGACGCCCCTGTTTCGCAGTCCCTGTCTGTTTTGCAATTTTGGCCGGAATTTTACCCTTTTTTTGATAGCTTAAAAGGTGGTTTTTATATCCTTTTTTGATATTATTTAGGGAATTTTCATCCAAAATAATAACGTTATCAGACATGTTGCGTATCTCTTTTGTAAGGATCTCATCACTCAGATGCTCCTGGTTGAATTCATAAGACTTTGCACGTAAATAACGTGCAATATTTTCTACAACCACACCCACGCCCTCTCCAGGAGTCCCCGCAGCCACATTACGAACCATTCCGACTATATTTTTGCCATAGTGTTTATGGGATATTCTTTTGTCTGGATAGCGTAGTGTCGCCTCGGCCATATGCAAAGAATCTCCCGACGGTATAGGATATGGTGAATCGACATCCAGATCGAACCCGGCCATGATAAACAGGTGATCCCACAATTTATGCACAAAATCGGCGCTATCGCGTAATGCCGGGTTAACATTGCCCATTACCCCCACTACCACACGGGCCTGGCTATTACGCAGGTCCCTGTCGTGGATGGACTTAAGGTCGTCGATCATTTGGTGGATGTGTCTTCCGTACTCGGGAAGGACAAGTTTTACTCGCCGGTAATTATAGTTTTTCTCCATAAAATCACAGCCAGAGGCCGTCGTAATCTTTTATGACATTGATGATTGAACATTGGTTATGCCACGGAACCAATCTGGTGTAACACATCGGACCTCTCCATAAAAATATACCGGATTATTGCCGGCACGCCCCGGCAGCTACAGGCGCCGAAAAGACCGTAAATTAATCTAAACCATTGCCAACGGCCACCTGTATCCCTATTGGAAGGAGACGAAATCCGGCACTGACGCTTATTTGATATTATTCCAGCTATTTGGCACTACCCCTGCCTGAAGGGAAATGACTCATAACGTTATTTTCATAGTATGAAAAGACGCTTCCCGAAGCTAAAAAGCCAAAACGATGAAGACTTCGCCCGGGGAGGGCCGCTTTGGCAGGCTTGACGGAATAACTGGTGTATGTGTTAACTTTGGGACAAAACTAAATAGTTTTTCACTAAATTCAAAATCCGTACCCTATCATCCGGAATTTTTTTTCTGTAAACGGGATATAAATAGGGACGGGCGGCAAAAACAAATGTTATTAATAAATCCATACTTACTATGGCGGACATATTAATAATAGATAAAGACCGTAGTACACGCAATATTCTCAAGGAGAAACTTGGGTATGAAGGTTATAAAACCGAGGCGGTCGAACGTTACAGCGAAGCCGTTATGATGTGTTCGCAAACATCATTCCGCTTGGCGTTGTGCGATGAGGAGCAGTTTTACCTCTCGATGGGACAGGTCCCGAAGATTCCTATGGATATTCCTGTGATAGTCCTTTCACCGAACGGCAATGTCGAGTCGGCGGTACAGATAGTGAAAGCGGGAGCTTATGATTTCGTCACTAAACCTGTCGATCTCAACCGGCTTTTCGGGTCGGTACGCACGGTGATGGCTGCTTCGGCAGAAACGGAAAACAAAAATACCAAGGAGTCGGATAAGATTCAGACTCAGCCACCACGGCGTCGCAATACGAGGGACAACGATATTATAGGTAACTCAAAACAGATAGAACGGGTAAAGACGCTTATCGAAAAAGTGGCTCCTTCGGATGCAAGGGTGCTTATAACGGGTGCCAACGGTACCGGCAAGGAACTTGTTGCAAGGCTCCTGCACATTCAGAGTAATCGCGCATCGGCTCCGTTCATCGAGGTCAATTGCGCAGCCATACCGTCAGAGTTGATCGAGAGCGAGTTGTTCGGCCACGAGAAAGGGGCGTTCACCTCGGCCGTAAAACAGCGTAAAGGTAAATTCGAACAGGCCAACGGCGGCACGCTTTTCCTCGACGAGATCGGGGATATGAGCCTGTCCGCACAAGCCAAGGTGCTCAGGGCTTTGCAGGAAAACAAGATCACGCGCGTGGGAAGCGACAACGACATAGATGTGAATGTAAGGATACTTGCAGCGACTAACAAAAACCTGCAGGACGAAATAGCCGTGAAAAATTTTCGCGAGGACCTTTATCACCGTCTCAGCGTGATAAGGATACATGTGCCGCCTCTTGTCGAACGTCGCGAGGATATTCCGCGCCTGATCGAGCACTTCCTCGAAAAACTGAGCAAAGAGCATCTGTTGCCCAAGAAGGAGATCGATGACGATGCCGTGGAAGAACTCGTCAGGATGGAGTGGACGGGCAATATACGCGAACTGAGCAACGTCGTGGAACGCCTGGTGATATTGAGTGGCGATCGCATAACCTTGCAGGATGTGGATATGTACGCTGGGGCGATGTAATGGCCGGCCCGGAGTATCATTACCGGTAAAAATAAGGTGTCTCACCAGACACCTTATTTTTACCGGTAATGATGCCAAATGCGGCACTTTATTCACCGTCCAATCAATTGTTCCTTAGCAACATACCCTGTATTAGCAGGAAGTACTTCCTGCTAATACAGGGTATGTTGTCCCGAATTTTGCGTAACCGCTTCGTTAAGTGTTTGAATATAAGACATATTTCTCGCAACTGCCTTCCCTCTGGATAACATGATCAAGCGCCATTTTTGGCATCATTACCTTTTTTTAAGGCATAACGGAAAACGATATCTGATCCCCTGTCAATAGTGCGTATGGCAGTTTGATACGTACCGTTTTTTCGAAAAACGATCAGAGAAACCAACCGCTATTGACCACATCCCCGGGCTTAATATACCACGGATTAAAGTCGTTATCTCCCGACCTTCGACATCCCGATGAATATCGATGAAAGCATGGTAAATACATAGGCCTGCAGGAATGCCACAAGTACTTCGACCAGTATCATGAAAACTCCCAGCAGTACCGCCACGGCACTCATAGACACGTTAATAGCCCGGCCCATGGAAACCGTGGCAAATACGAGGCACGTCAGGCCCAGGGCAATGGAATGTCCGGCAAGGACGTTGGCGAACAGGCGGATCATCAATGCGAATGGTTTGGTGAATACACCCAGCAACTCGATGGCCGGCATCAGCGGCAAGGGCAGTTTCATCCACGACGGAACATCGGGGTTGAATATCTCCTTCCAATACTCCCTGGAGCCGGACAGGTTGACCACAAGGAATGTCGCCACGGCCAGTACCAGCGTCACTGTGATGTTGCCCGTGGTGTTGGCCCCGCCCGGGAAGAACGGAACTACACCCATCAGGTTGTTGGTCAGTATGAAAAAAAACAGCGTCAGCAGGAACGGAGCGTAACGGCGGTAGTGTCCCTCACCCACGCACGGGCGTATAACCCCTTCGGTTATCTCCACCGTCAGCATCTCCACGGCGGCCGTGATCCCGCGTGGCGCCCTGAGCGGATTACGGCGGTAGCCCCTGACGGCGAGCGAAACCACAATTATCAACAACAGCGTATTTACGAGCAGCGCGGCACCGGTTTTGGTCAGCGACAGGTCGAGAGGACGCCGCCACTCGCCGCCGGGAGTCAATTCAACCACCTTACCCTCGTACTTCCCTGTGCCGGCAAGGGCAAATCCATGCCATACAGATCCGCCTTCGAGTCGCGACGAACTGAACCGATGCCACTCCCCGTCGTGACCGCGTACCACCACGGGCAGAGGTAAAACTATACTTTTCCGAGGTGTAAAGGATACCACATGCCACCCGTAGGTATCGCCAAGGTGTGGGAATACGATCTCCTTCAGGCCGGGTTTTCCTCCACCGTCCTGTCCAATGGCGGAGAGAATGCCTGCAAAAAAAGCTGCAGTTATGCAGATATATTTCCTGAAATATTTTAACATAAGTTCAGGCAGACTTTGAGAAGCTGTTTTGAATTTATTAATCTCGTTCTTTTATTCTCTTTTCCGCGCTTTCCCGCGGTGTGATTCGTTAAACAGGGGCCGCTATTCGCCTCATCCCACCGCGAAAAATCATCGGCAAAACGATATAAAATAATCTCGTTAACAAATCCAAACAGCTTCTGAGAAACTCTTCATGGGGAAATTTAGACAGACTCTAAACAGATTTTAATCTTACTGTAACCCATGTTTGCGACGACGCTGTTCGAGATTATAATAAAGGTAGGTTTCTACAAACATGTACATAAAATAGAATATCATCATAACCAGACAAAACGTAAACCTCTGCACTCCGTCGAGCGAGAGGTAAAGAACTATACCTGCGACTGTAACAAGGAATTTGACGCCACGCATCAACATGAATGTATTGAGCAATCCTCGGGGCCTGACCCTGGCCCGGTGAAACATCACTGCCGCATAAATCATTCCCAGTACCGTATAATATACCGGGATTAACCAATAAAGCGGAAAATAATATTGCGGTGCGGCACTGCTAAGGACAAAACCTCCCGCAATGCCAAGCATGGCATTGACAAACAGCAGTATGAATATTTTTCGTCTCATGCTTTCATCTCCTCTTCGGCATTTCCCGCCACCATGTTCTCTTCGGGCTGGAGCGCGCTGACCGTCACCCTCGAATCCAGGATGCGCACATGTCCGCCGCCGATCTTCACCACCTGTTTGCCTTCAGAGGTATGGTACACCACGACACCCTGTTTAAGCTGGGCTATGACAGGAGCATGTCCTTCGAGTACCGTAAAAATCCCCATAACTCCCGGGAGGGAGACTTTCTCCACTTCGGCGTCGATAGCCGCGATGCCCGGAAAAACTATCCTCAGTTTCATAACATACATAATTTTAATAAACGGCCTGTATATTTTTGTATAAATGCTACCTGACATTCTCAAAAACTGTTTAGAGTCTGTCTGAATCTACTATTTATCGTTATTTTTTTGCCTTTTCCCCCGACAGGAAATTTGAGTTGTTTCTCAACTGTCCTTCCGGGACCGCTGCTTCCCCGCTTATCTCCTTGCCGATAATTTCGGCCTTTGCAAAAGCCTCTTCGATAGTGCCCACATTCATCAGGGCGGATTCCGGCAGCATGTCGGCCCCGCCGTCAAGGATTGTGCGGAACCCCTTGATGCAATCCTCTATCGGCACCATCGCCCCCTCGATACCCGTGTACTGTCGCGCCGTGGCGAAAGGTTGTGAAAAAAACCGCTGTACTTTACGGGCGCGGGCAACCGTAAGGCGGTCGTCGGCCGATAGTTCCTCCATCCCCAGGATAGATATTATATCTTGTAGCTCCTTGTAACGTTGCAATATCTGCAATACCCTCATCGCCACATCGTAGTGCTCCTGCCCTACGACCAGTGGATCGAGTATGCGCGACGACGACTCCAGTGGATCTACCGCCGGATAGATGCCCAGCTCGGTGATCTTACGGCTCAGTACGGTGGTTGCGTCAAGATGTGCGAATGTGGTGGAGGGGGCCGGGTCGGTGAGGTCGTCGGCAGGCACGTACACCGCCTGTACCGATGTGATCGAACCGCGTTTGGTAGAGGTGATCCTCTCCTGCATTGCTCCCATCTCCGAGGCCAGCGTGGGCTGGTAGCCCACCGCCGAAGGCATACGCCCCAAAAGCGCCGATACCTCCGATCCGGCTTGCGTGAAACGGAATATATTGTCGATAAAAAATAAAATATCATGCCCCCCGCCTTCCGAGTCACGGAAAGATTCGGCAACAGTAAGTCCCGACAACGCCACAGCCGACCGTGCACCCGGAGGCTCGTTCATCTGCCCGAAAATAAGTGTTACCTGAGATTTCGAAACCTCGTCGTAGTCGACTTTCGAAAGGTCCCATCCTCCGGCCTCCATGTCCTTGCGGAATGCCTCCCCATAACGTATTACACCCGACGATATCATCTCGCGTAGCAGGTCGTTGCCTTCGCGGGTGCGTTCGCCAACACCGGTGAATACCGAATATCCGTTTCCGCGCTTGGCTATGTTGTTGATCAACTCCATGATCAACACTGTCTTGCCTACGCCGGCACCCCCGAAGAGACCGATCTTGCCACCTTTGGAATAGGGGCAAAGCAGGTCGATCACTTTAATGCCGGTATAAAGTACCTCCTGCACCGTGGTTAACTCTTCGAACTTAGGCGGGTCGCGATGTATGGGTAACGCCCCCGTACGATTAAAGGTGGCGAGCCCGTCGATTGCCCTGCCCGTGACGTTCATCACCCGCCCCCGGACCTGGTCGCCGGCCGGCATCAATACCGGGGAACCTGTCGTTACCGCCTCCATGCCACGCCTCAGCCCGTCGGTCGACTCCAGAGCCACAGCTCTAACGCTGTTTTCGCCTATATGCTGGCGTATTTCCACCACCACCGGTGCCGTACCTGGACGGCGTATCTCCATTGCATCGTTGATCGGCGGCAACGATGCTTCGGAGCCCATGCCGTTATCAAAACCGATATCGACGACAGGCCCTATAACCTGCGATATATATCCATTGGACCGGGTTGCCATAATTTCATATCGGTTATCTCGCGCTAAATTAATAAGATATAATATATATTTTGCACAAAGTTGTTAAATCCGGATTATCCGTTTAGAAGGTAAGGTTTGCCATTTTTGATCCGGTGGCAACAACAGCCTGAACGATCTGTAATGCAAATCCTTTGCCATGATTTTCCCCGGCGGGCGTAATCTTGTATGACTGACGGCCTCTTTCGGCTTAACACAAAATTAACAATTATGGCCGCTCCATTTGGAACGAAAGTTGATATAGACCTCTGCAAAACCAAAGTTAATAAAAATAATTTAATTTAAAAAGCTATGAAAAAACTTATCTACGCGGGGACATTGGCTATTTTTGCCCTGTTCACGGCCACCTCATGCCAGTTGGATCCTGACATGGGAGAATTGAGCGACGAGTATCTTGTTTATACCAATTATGACCCAGCCGCCGACTTCTCGAAGTACACGACAGTATTTGTGCCCGACAGCATACTGCTGATCCAGGGTAAGCAAACCACTACTCCGCAGTATTGGAAAGACGCCAATGCGCAACAGATCCTCAATACCTTTAAAAGCGAACTCCAAGGGCGCGGCTACACTATCACCAATGACAAAGATGCCGCAACGCTCGGCGTCCAGGTCAGCTACATTCAGAACATCACCTATTTTATCGACTATATCGACCCGTACTGGTGGTGGGATTACTATCCATATTATTGGGATCCGACCTACTGGGGTGACTGGGGATACTGGTACTATCCTTACCCGGTAGTCTACACATATGCCACCGGATCGCTGCTGGCCGACATGGTAGACCTTACGGCAACTCCGGGTCCGAATAACAAACTGCCCATACTGTGGAATACATACATTACCGGGCTGTTGTCGGGATCGGCCGATTTCGACACATCGTTGGCGGTAAGCGCAGTACAACAGGCATTCACACAGTCGCCTTACATACAAAAATAACAGATACATCAGTTACAACGTCAAATTTTATAGAATATCCGATTATGAAAACTATCAAATACATAGCGCTGGCACTCCTGACCGGAGTCCTTGTCTTCTCGGCAAGAGAGTCTAAAGCACAGATCATGCGCGACAGCTATTTCAACGCAGACTGGCAATTCATGTTCCCGACAGGCAACGACTTCGTATCGAAGGCGAGCGGCTGGGGAGCCAATTTCGAAATGGGACGCTACGTGGCACGCGACCTGGCCGTGGGCCTGTTCCTTAACTATCAGACAAACAACCAGTATATTCCGCGGCAGACCATTCAACTCAGCCCTACTGCGTCCGTAACCACCGACCAACAGCACTGCCAATTCCAGTTGCCGTTCGGGGTGGGCGCACGTTACCGGCTGATTCAGGCCGGGATTTTCGAACCTTATCTTGCACTTAAAATCGGGCCCAGCTTTACCCGCTTCACGTCGTTCTACTCGGCATTCGAGTTGTATGACAATACATGGGGATTTTACATGGCTCCCGAAGTAGGCGTAACGATATATCCGTCGCCTGAACGGCGTTTCGGGATACACATAGCCGGCTTCTTCAGCTATGCAACCAACAATACCGATATCTTCCAGTACAACGTCAACGGTATCGGTAACTTCGGGCTACGCGCAGGTATAGCATTCTGAAAAAACGGTAAATAATTTACGGATAAAGCGTTAAGATACGGAGGTTACGTTCCTGCAGGAACGTAACCTCCGTATTTAATTTCCAAGGTAAAACTAAGAGCTTGTTTTAAATTTCTCATTCTCGTTCTTTTCGATCCTTTTCAGCGCTTTTTTTCGCTGAAAATTCGTTAAATAGAACCGCTATCCGCCTTATTTCACCTCAAAAATAATCGGAAAATCCTTCGAAAACACCTTCGATGAGAAAATTCAAACAAGCTCTAAACGGTATCTGAAATTAAGAAACTGTTTAAAATTTATTTGTCAAATTTCTTATGTGCTCTTTCGGGCGCTTTTTTTGCACCACACTCGTTACATAGAGCACCGCTATGCTCCTCGTGCGGTGCAAAAAAATCATCCCGAAACTGCTCATAATATTTTTTGAAAATAAAATTTAAACAGTTTCTAAAATAACTTACTTAACTTTGCAGGGTGCGAACTTTTTCTCCATCCAACTGCCGGCGGACTGAAGTATCCGATTGAATCCGCCGGAAAAACACAAACCCAACCCAGTCCCTGAATCAATGCGTTGCAGGATAATAGCGTCCATATTGTTATGCCTCACATCTCTGATGGGGCGTTCGCAATCTGTGGACCTGTTCGTGGTGTCGACATACAACTACAGGGAAGCCATGGCCAGCGACCTGAACCGGCCCGGCCCGGGCAGCGACAAGCATCCATATTCGTTCCTGCATGTTAAGGTCGCTCCCGACAAAACGTTTTCCATCGAGGAAGTGGGCAGCTATCACGAAGGCATACAACGCACATACAAGCGCCGCAATACACTGTTGTTCGTGCATGGCGACGGGGCCAACATAAATGAGTTGGTGCCGCTGATGAGCCAGGTGCCCGATCTTTACGACGTGAACGTCATCCTGTTCGCATGGCCGGCGCAGGAGATAAAAGGCATCACTGGCATACGCAATTATCACAAGGCAAAGGAAAATGCCGCCTTCGTATTCGATTCGTTCGTACACACCCTCAGGCATATCCAGAACTGCGACAGCATAGCCCAGGGTAATGTGACACTGATGTTCCACAGCCTTGGGAACCTTTTCGCAAAGCAATACGCCCATTACATAGTCAACAATCTCGACGAGTGCGTGCTTTTCGACAATATAATCCTGAATGCCCCGGCGGTCGTGTGCGAAGACCATGAATTGTGGGCCGACGTGCTTTCGCTCAAGGTCAAAAAAGGCGTGTACCTCAATTTCAACCGCAACGACCGCATATTGAAGTCTGTGGACACGTTCCTGGAGCACCAATCGCTGTTGGGCCGGGATGTGACGGCACCTTACGCCCGCAAGATAACCTATACCGATTTTTCAGACGTATTGAAAGACGCCTCGTCTTACAACGATTCCCACACGTATTTCATAGACGTGATACCGGCCCGCAATCCCGGCGTTATGTCGTATTACCGCGCTGTGATCAACGGCTTCGACCCCGATCTGGGAAACCGGAATATTTTCAGGCGCGACCCTGTCGTTACGGGAATGGTGCATTTGGTGCAGTAGAATCGAGTGAAAGTATGGAAATTACATGGAAACTGGAGTTCGGGGATATCGAAAAGGTGGTATTCGACGGGGAGCATATCGCCCTGTCGCAGGAATCGTCTGAACGGATCGCGGAGAGCTACGACTTCCTGGGCGCGTTTGCCAGCGAGAAAGTGATCTACGGCATCAATACGGGATTCGGCCCCATGGCTCAATACCGCATAGGCGACGATTCGCTCAAGGAGCTGCAGTACAATATTATCCGTAGCCATTCGACAGGCGCGGGAGCCCCGCTGCAGGATATTTATATCAGGGCGTCGATGCTTGCGCGCCTCGGCACGTTCGTGCAGGGTTACTCGGGGGTGCACCGCTCGCTTCCGGAGCTTCTGGTCGAATTTATCAACCGTGGCATATATCCGCTGGTGCCGGAGCATGGTAGCGTAGGGGCGAGCGGCGACCTGGTCCAACTGGCCCACATTGCGTTGGCATTGATAGGGGAAGGGGAGGCGCATTACCGTGGACAGTGGCGCGAGACGTCCGGGGTGCTCAAAGAAGAGGGGCTCGATCCGCTGGCGATACACATACGCGAGGGTCTGGCGGCCACCAACGGCACATCGGTTATGACGGGCATCGGGTTTGTCAACCTGGTTTACGCACGAAGGCTTCTGGACTGGGCGGTGGTTTCGTCGGTGATGATGAACGAAATAGCTTCGTCTTACGGCGATCTGATGTCGGATCGGCTCAACGGAGCCAAACTGCACGCAGGGCAGCGCGAAGTGGCCCGGGCTATGCGTGAAACAGCCCGGGGCAGCGGACTGTTGCGCCAGCGCGAAGAAGAGCTTTACGACGCCTCGAAAAACGGGGGCGTGAGGTTTTCACACAAGGTACAACCATACTATTCGCTACGGTGCGTGCCGCAGATATTGGGACCGGTGCTCGACACTATCGCTAATACCGCGAGGGTAGTGGTCGACGAATTCAACTCGGCGTCGGATAACCCCATTGTCGATCCGGCGACGCACAACATCTATCACGGCGGGAATTTCCACGGGGATTACGTGTCGCTGGAGATGGACAAGCTAAAGATAGCCGTCACAAAACTGGCCATGCTGGCCGAAAGACAACTCAACTACCTGTGCCACGATAAAATAAACGGCATCCTGCCGCCGTTCGTCAACATGGGCACGCCGGGTCTCAACTACGGTATGCAGGCCTCGCAGTTCACCGCCACGTCGACAACGGCCGAATGCCAGGCGCTGTCGACGTCGGTGTATGTCCACAGCATACCCAACAACAACGACAACCAGGATATAGTAAGCATGGGGACCAACTCCGCGCTTGTTGCCGCACGGGTTATCGACAACGCCTTCCAGGTGGTGTCGATCCACGCGATGGCGCTCGTACAGGCGGTGGACTGTCTCGGGGCCGCCGATTCGCTCTCGCCCGCAACACGCAGGATGTACGACAGTGTGCGCGGCATAGTCCCGGCATTCACCGGCGACGCCCCCAAATACAGGGAGATAGAGCAGGTAAAAAAGTTTTTAATGAACACGAAATTAAACAGTTGCAAGATATGAAATACGCGCTCGTCACGGGAGGTTCGCGCGGAATAGGGCGCGCCATATGCGTCCACCTGGCCTCGATGGGCTATCCGGTGATAATAAATTACGCCTCCAACGAAAAGGCCGCCCTCGAAACCAAAGCCATGGTCGAAGAGCGCGGAGTGTCGGCCGAACTGCTTCGGTTCGATGTCTCCGACGTCGCGGCGGTAGATGAAGCGCTGGAACATTGGGCCGAAGCCCACCCCGACGACTATATTGCTGTGCTGGTTAACAACGCCGGCATACGCGACGACGCGATGATGGTGTTCATGCGTAACGACCAGTGGTCGCGCGTGGTGGAGACAAGCCTCGGAGGATTCTTCCACGTCACACGGCGCCTGCTCAAAGACATGCTCACCCGCCGTTTCGGACGCATAATCAACATCGTGTCGCTCTCCGGAATCAAAGGGCTTCCCGGACAAACCAACTACTCGGCGGCAAAAGCAGCCGTGATAGGAGCTACAAAAGCCCTGGCGCAGGAAACCGCTCCACGAAAAGTGACCGTCAACGCCATAGCCCCCGGATACATAGCAACCGACATGACCTCAGACCTCGACGAGTCGCAACTCAAAGGAATGATCCCCGCAGGACGATTCGGAAAACCCGAAGAAGTGGCAGCCCTCGCAGCATTCCTCGCATCGGACCAGGCAGCATACATAACAGGCGAAACAATCTCAATAAACGGCGGACTTTATACATAACTAAAATATGTTCGTTTTCTCTATGCAGCCTCGAACTGCCGCTTTTTTGAGGAAAAAGCGGCGCAAAAACCTTCAATCCTTACCCTGCGATGATTTTGCAGATGTTGGACTATAGACAGTAAGCCCTCTCAATCATGCTAATTCTTAAGGGCTTACTGTCTATAGTCCAACATCTATAAGGTCGCAGCAAAGTAAATGATTAAAGTTCTTTGGGCGACTTTCTCGAAAGAAAGTCGCAGTTGAAGATTGTATAAAGAAAACGAACATATCTTTAATTTTGACTTATATGGGCAGGAGGGTTGTTATTACGGGGATGGGGATCTATTCTTCGATTGGGAAGAATTTGGACGAGGTTACGCGGTCGTTGTATGAGGGGAGGTCTGGGATCGGTGTTGATTCCATGCGGGGTGAGTACGGCTACAGGTCTTTGTTGACGGGCTTGGTGGAGCCTCCTGTGTTGAAGGGTGTGTTGGACAGGCGTTTGCGTGTGGGGCTTGCCGAAGAGGGGGAGTATGCCTATGTGGCTACGGCTGAGGCTTTTCGCAATGCGGGAATCGATGCGGGGTACCTTGAGGGGAATGAGGTGGGCATATTATACGGCAACGATTCGTCGGCCAAGGCGGTTATCGAGGCTCACAGCACGGTGATGGCGAAGAGGGATACGGCGTTGTTGGGGTCGGGGGCTATTTTCCAGTCTATGAACTCTACTGTTACGATGAACCTTTCGACGATTTTCCGTTTGCGGGGGGCCAATATGACGGTTAGTGCGGCCTGTGCCAGCGGTTCGCATGCCATAGGGTTGGGGTATATGTTCATCCGCAGCGGTATGCAGGATATGGTGTTGTGCGGAGGTGCCCAGGAGACCAACCTCTATTCCATGGCGAGTTTCGATGCCCTTGGGGCATTTTCGGTGCGTATGGACGAGCCTGCCAGGGCGTCGCGTCCATTCGATGCTTCGCGCGACGGTCTGGTCCCGAGCGGTGGTGCGGCGAGCCTTGTCCTGGAAGAGTATGAGCACGCGGTGGGACGCGGGGCCACGATACTGGCGGAGATAACGGGCTACGGGATTTCGTCGAACGGGGCCAATATTTCGCAGCCCAGCGACGAGGGGAGTTTCATTGCGATGCAGCGCGCCATGGCCGATGCCGGGGTATCGGCGGGCGATATAGATTATATCAACGCCCACGCCACATCGACAACACAGGGCGATGCTGTGGAGGCTATAGCTATCGACAGGTTGTTCGGGACTTACAGGCCGCTGGTGAGTTCGACCAAGTCGATGACAGGCCACGAATGCTGGATGGCGGGGGCGAGCGAGATCGTTTATTCGGTGCTGATGATGCAACACTCGTTCGTGGCTCCGAATATCAATTTCGAAACTCCCGACGAACACTCCGCCCGGCTCAACATAGCGGCCAGGCGTGTCGACCGTGAGATAGGGATATTCCTGTCGAACTCGTTCGGTTTCGGCGGGACGAACAGCGCGTTGGTGGTAAAGAAAATATAGAAATATCATATATTGCAGGGCCTTGTCGCCCGTATACTCAGAACTTGAATATGAAAAGAGAAGAGATTGTAAAAATCGTAAATGATTTCCTTGTCGAAGAGATTGAGGCTGAACCGGGAAAACTGACCCCCGATGCGTCGTTAAAGGACGATGTGGGGATAGACAGCCTCGATTTTGTGGATATAGTGGTGATAGTGGAGCGCAATTTCGGTTTTAAGATCAAGCCCGAGGAGATGGCGGGGGTCGCTACGCTATCGCAGTTTTACGACTATATAGAATCGAAAGTGGGGGATAATTAGGCTTGTCCGATGACCGCAGGCGGTAACAGGAAGTGGGCCGGGGTCACCGGCGGAGGCAGCCTGGGGCAACAGGCGTTGCTGGTGTTGTTGCATTATTGTAATGTCACCGTGGGATACGTGCTGTTGGCGTTCGCTGTGCCGTTCTACATGCTTTTTGCCCGCAAGGGTTATCTTGCGATATACCGTTATTTCAGGTTAAGGCACGGTTTCGGCCCTATGCGCTCCTTTGTGATGACCTACCTCAACCATTTCCGTTTCGGGCAGTGTATGCTCGACCGCTTTGCGGTTTATGCCGGCCGTCGCAATTTTTTCAAGGTGGAGATCGAGGGCGAGGAAAACTTCCTGACACTATCGGCGGGCGAACGCGGATTTATCATTGCCAGTTCTCATGTCGGCAATTTCGAACTGGGAGGATATCTGTTGCGTAACGGGAGCAAGCGCATCAATGCGCTGGTGTTCGGCGGCGAGTCGGCACGGGTAATGGAGAACCGGCAGAGGGTGTTCGACCGCAACAATATTTCGGTGATCCCGGTCACTGGCGATATGTCGCATGTTTTCGGGATAAACCGGGCGTTGTCGGAGGGCGAGATAGTGAGCATGCCGTGCGACAGGATGTTCGGCAGCGCCAAAAGCATAGGATGCGAGTTGCTGGGCACTGTGGCCGATTTTCCCGCGGGACCATTTTCGGTTGCGGTGCAGTTCGATGTGCCGGTGCTGACGGTGTTTGTAATGAAGGAGGGTGTGGCGCGCTACAGGGCTTATGTCGGGTTGCTTAAACCTGAGGGTTACGATGCCGCCGGAAAGAGGGAGCGGGTGGAGTTGCTGGCCCGGGAGTTTGCTTCCAGACTCGACGGGATGCTGCGGCGCTATCCCGAACAGTGGTTCAATTTTTACGATTTCTGGAGGGATTGATCTGTTACGTATGTTATTTAAGGGGTCGGCGACAATTAAATGCGCATAGGAAGCAGCCAGAGGCGGGTAATGCCATTTAGTATCAATACTCCCTCAATTTATTGTGGTCATAAAGGGAGGCGGCATGCTCCGCAGGGGCCGCCTCCCAGCAAGGAGATTACGAAGCAAGGTAATGAAGAAGTGCCAAAGGCACTTCCTAAAGATTTTTTGGCGACTTTTTGAAAAAAGTCGCATTAAGATACAGATATAATGTCGGGGAGTCTTAAAATAGCATTGGTTTCGGCCAATAATTACCGCGTACCATATCCGGTTTACCCGTTGGGCGTGTCGTACCTGGCCACTTACCTTGCCGACAGGTTGCCGGGGGCGGAAATCGCTGTTTTCGACTTCAACCTCGCCTCCGGGGACGATTTTGCCGCATGGTTGCGCGAGGGCGCGTTCGATGTGGTTGGCATATCGTTGCGCAATATCGACGACACCAATATATTCGAGCGCAACTGCTTCATGGCCCATTACCGCAAGGTTATGGCTGTTGCCCGGGCCAATACCACAGCACCGGTAGTGATCGGCGGGCCGGGGTTTTCAGTCTTCCCTGAAATGGTGTTCAGGGAGTTGGAACCCGACTACGCGATTGCCGGCGAAGGCGAAGAGACATTGCTGCAACTGATCGGGGCGTTGTCGGCGGGTGAAGTGAGGGCCGCCGGAATCGAGGGCCTCGTGTGGCGTGATACGGCAGGGGAAATAAAAGTCAACCCGCGCAGCAGTTACATTTCGGCGCCGGGACTCAGGGTCGATCCGCTGTTGGCGGAGTACTACTGGGAGCGGAGCGGCATGATGAATATACAGACCAAGCGCGGATGCCCCTACGGGTGTATATATTGTAGTTACCCGCTGATCGACGGGCGGCGCGTGCGCACGCTCGACGCGGCGACGGTGGTGGATAACATAGAGCGGATGTGGAGGGAGAAGGGGATAGACTACTTCTTTTTCACCGACTCGATATTCAACATCGACCGGCACTACAACCGCGAGTTGGCCGAGAGGATGATAACCCGTGGCCTTAAGGTGTGCTGGGGGGCTTATTTTTCGCCGCGCGATTTGACATACGGTGATCTGAAACTGTATAGGCGTTCGGGACTGACACATATAGAGTTCGGCACCGATTCGTTTTCAGACACGCAATTGGAGAATTACGGCAAGGCTTTCCGGTTCGACGACATCCGCGAACAGAGTGAAAACTGCGAGCGCCTGGGAATATTCTATGCCCATTTCCTGATCCTTGGAGGATGGGGCGAGACGGAAGCCACGCTCGACGAAACTTTCGAACGCTCCGGGCAGCTGGGCCGCACGGTGATATTCCCTTATGTCGGGATGAGGATCTATCCCGGTACGCGGCTCTATGAGATAGCCCTTTCGGAGGGGGTGATAAATGGTGACGCGGAGTTGATCGACCCGGTATATTACGTGTCGAAGGATATTGACGTTGCCTCGTTGGCCGGCCGGGCGGCGGCGACGGGACAAAAGTGGATTTTCGCCGGCGACGACCACACGGAACTGATGGGCAGGTTCAGGGCACGGAAACGCAGGGGTCCCCTGTGGGAGTATTTGAGGTATTAGCGGCGGGACGCGGCTTCGGAGGGCATAGACGGGGGAGTCGTAAGCAAGGAAACGGGCGGACACCCGGACAACGAACAGGATGATGACGGAACTGGAAAATATAGACATACGGGAACTGATCCCGCAACGCGAGCCGATGATCATGGTCGACGCCCTGACAGGTTTCGACCCGGTGGTGACCACCACCCGGTTCGAGGTGAGGCCGGATAATATTTTTGTAGACTCGGGCCGCCTTTCCCCCGAGGGGATCATCGAAAATATCGCCCAGACCTGTGCCGCGAGAATGGGCTATATCAATAAGTACCTTAAAGCGGAAGCAGTGAAATTGGGATTCATTGGCGCCATGAAAGGGTTCTCGGTAGAATACATGCCAGGAGTGGGGGATAGGCTCGACACGACGATAGAGGTCGCCGACGAGGTGTTTTCGATCACGCTCGTAAGGGCCCGGGTCGAGGCAGGCGGACGGCTCGTGGCACAGGGGGAGATGAAAATTTCGCTAACCGGCATAAACAGTAAAAGTGATGAATAAACAGGCGGAGGAATATGTTGCGGGACTGGCGGCTTCGAAGGAGATCGACGTGCGTTTCAGCGAGGTCGATTCGATGAACATCGTGTGGCACGGGTCGTATGCGCTCTATTTCGAAGACGCACGCGAAGAGTTCGGCCGGAAATATTCACTGGGATACCTCGATATTTTCGGCAACGGGTTCTATGCCCCGCTGGTCGACCTGAGTTTCAGTTTCAAGCAGCCCTTGGTCTACGGCGACAGGGCGCGGGTGGATATATTCTACCGTAATACCCAGGCTGCCAAGATAGTGTTCGACTACGAGATACGATCCGTGGCGGATGAACGGCTGATCGCAACGGGACGGTCGGTGCAGGTTTTCCTGGATAAAGAGTACCAACTTGTGTGGACCAATCCGGAGTTCTACTGCGATTGGAAAACCAAACACGGATTGCTATGATATGCCTTCTGGCCGATAACATAATCTCACCGTTGGGTTTTACGTCGGAGGAAAATTTCCTGGCGGTGAAGTCCGGGCGGAGGGGTATGCGGCTGCACGAAGGCGTGTTCGGCGTTCCGGAACCATTCATGGCCGCCATTTTCGACCGCGGGGAGTTGGACCGACGATTCGTTGCGCGGTTCCCCGATACAACCATGCGCTGCACGGCTCTCGAAAAAGCGGCACTGTTGTCGGCTTACGATGCCGTGGCGAGGGCGGGAATAGATGCCGGAAGCCCAAGGGTCAGGTTCGTCCTCTCGTCGACCAAGGGTAACGTCCACCTGCTCGATGGCGGGGAAGGCTATGAACCGGAGAGGATTTACCTGTGGCGGTCGGCGGAGATAATAGCCGGGCATTTCGGCAACCCCAACCCGCCCCTGGTGGTGTCGAACGCCTGCATATCGGGCGCATCGGCGCTGATAGCCGCCGCTCAGGATATACGCGCGGGAAGATGCGATTACGCAGTGGTGACGGGCGTGGATATGCTTTCGAAATTTATCGTTTCGGGGTTCCAGTCGTTCAAGGCGCTGTCGGAGGAACCATGCAGACCTTTCGACGCGGGACGCACTGGGTTGAACCTCGGTGAAGCCGCTGCGACGATAGTGCTCGGACGTAAGATCCCGGGCGAGACATCGGACAGCGACGTGATACTGACATCGTGGGCTGTGCGAAACGACGCCAATCATATTTCGGGGCCGTCGCGCACGGGTGAGGGATCGTACCTGGCTCTGTGCAGGGTGTTGGACGGCGTACCCGCCAGTGAAGTAGCCTTCATAAACGCCCACGGCACGGCTACGCCCTACAACGATGAAATGGAGTCGATAGCCATAACGCGCGCCGGGCTCGGAGGAGTCCCCACAGGGAGTCTTAAGGGGTATTTCGGCCATACGCTGGGTGCCGCCGGAGTGCTCGAAAGTATAATTTCGGCCCGGGCCCTGGGCGAAGGATTTGCACCGGGGACGGCAGGTTACACATCGTGCGGGATTTCACACCCGCTGAATGTTGAAGCCGGCCATATTGCCGTAACGGGTCGGCATTTTGTGAAAATGCTGTCGGGATTCGGGGGGTGCAATGCAGCGATGTTATTTACCAAAGGCGAGGAACGGATATGAATGCCAGGATAAGATCATATTGCACGATCTGTGACTCTGTGGCGGCGGTCGACGGCCGGACACTGTTCAAGGCCGGACCAGTAACCGACCCTGCGGTATTCCTGACCGCCCTCTACCGCCATACCGGAGCCGATTACCGCAAATTTTTCAAGATGGACCGTCTGTCGAAGCTCGGCTTCCTCGCCGCGGAACTGTTACTCAACGGCACATGCCGCGATGTGCCTAAAGAAGATATGGCGGTAATACTGTGGAACGGTTCGGCATCGCTCGACGCCGACAAAACCTATTGGCAAACCATAGCCAGGCCCGACGAATACTTTCCCAGCCCGGCCGATTTCGTATACACCCTTCCCAACATCGTTACCGGAGAAATAGCGATCCGCAGCAAGATATTCGGCGAAACGTCGTTCTATATAAGCCGCGAATTCTGCGCTGCGGAGATTTTCGACCGCGTCGCCGACTCGTTATCCGGCGACATGAGGAGCGCTTTGTGCGGGTGGGTCGACTTCCTCGACGGGCGCTACGAAGCCGTAATGATGCTCGTCGAAGAGGACAGTGCGGAAGGTTGCCCATTCGATCCCGCAACGATAGACAGGATATATAACTCAAACAGATAAATCACTTGAAATGGAATCACTGACACTCAAACTCAAAGAAGAGATCATCGAAGTACTCAACCTCGAAGACGTAGCTCCAACTGAAATCGCCGACGACGCTCCCCTGTTCGGGGAAGGACTCGGACTCGACTCTATAGACGCGCTCGAACTGATAGTCCTGATGGAAAAAAATTACGGTATAAAGTTGAAAGACCCCAATGAAGGGAAACAGATATTCAAATCGATAGCCGTAATGGCAAACTATATAACCCAAAACAGGACTAAATAAAACAGGCTATTCATTACGTAGTTCAATTGACGCTTTCTGTTTCAACCCTACCAGTCGTAGGGCGCCTGTAAGGCATCATTGCCGGAAAGAAAGGTCACCTTGTCATCGGATCCGTCCAGCGGTTATCGGCTTTTATCAGGTTTACGAGTTCTTGCGGGGCTTCGTCTTGAGGGATGTTTTGTTTTACGGCTTCGCGTCCGCGGTATAGTGTTATTCGTCCGGGCCCTGCTCCCACGTATCCGTAGTCGGCGTCGGCCATTTCGCCGGGGCCGTTTACAATACATCCCATGACGCCTATTTTAAGCCCTTTGAGGTGTGAAGTGAGGCTGCGGACTGTTGCGAGTGTTTCCTGCAGGTTGTAGAGTGTGCGGCCGCATCCGGGACAGGCGATATATTCCGTTCGTGAGATTCGCACCCGTGCGGCCTGGAGTATGGCCAACGAGAGCGATGTTATATCCCCGGCGGAAATCGTTCCACGGTTTTCTATCCATATCCCGTCGGCCAGTCCGTCGAGCAGCGGCAGGCCGAAGTCGGCCGACGCCTTGACCTGCAGCGCTTCGAGGGAATCTTCGTTGTAGCTGCGACGCAGTATAACGGGACGGTGGTCGCAGCCCGAGGTCATATTGAGGATGCGTGCGCGCCACTCCGCGGGCGGATTGCCGCTCGTGGAATCCACGACGGCTATGTCCCCCTCTTCTATGTCCCGCAACTCTTCGTCATTGAGTTCGCTGTACAGCAGCGGCACCTGGTCGCCGCCAATACGCCCTACGGCAAGGTTGAGGCGGCGGCGGTAGCTGAACGGGCTGTAGAGCGAGTCATCGGCCACCGGGTCTATCGTGCTGTGCCCCGAACGTGCCGCGACATAGTCAATCAAGAGGTTGGCCACCGGGATCTCATATTCGGGGTCTTCGGTCAGCGATACCCTTATCGTGTCGCCAATGCCATCGGCGAGCAACGCCCCTATTCCCACAGCCGACTTCACGCGGCCCTGTTCGCCATCGCCGGCTTCGGTAACTCCCAGATGCAACGGGTAATTCATACCCTGCCTCTCCATTTCCGCCACGAGCAGCCTTACGGAATGGACCATCACACGCACATTGCTCGACTTCATCGACACCACCACGTCGTGGAACCCGGCCAGGCGGCACATTTCGAGGAACTCCATCGCCGAGGCCACCATGCCCTCCGGTGTGTCGCCCCACCGCTCGACTATGCGCGGCGAGAGCGACCCGTGGTTGACCCCGATCCGCAACGCCACTCCGCGCTCACGGCATTTTTCGATCAGTGCCCGGAACTCACCTCCGCTGTCGCGGTAGTTACCGGGATTTATCCTCACTTTGTCGGTATGTCCGGCAGCCACCATAGCCACCGCGGGGTTGAAATGGACATCGGCCACCAACGACACCTCCACTCCATTAGCATCAAGCGTATTGCGTATTGCAGCAAGGTTTTCGGCCTCGCGGCGGCCCTGTGTCGTGAGGCGCACGATACGACCTCCGGCAGAGACTATGCGCGCGATTTGCGAGGCACACGCCGCGGTGTCGTTGGTATCGCAATTGGTCATCGACTGGGCGACCACGGGTGCCGGGCCACCCAACACCACATTTCCCACGGCAACCTCCCTTGACGGGCGGCGCAGATAGCGGTCGAGGGGTGCATAAAACTTTTTCGAAGGCATAACCAATTATCTTTTTGAGAGTCTGTCCGGAAATTTTACCGATCTTCCTTGAGCGCAAAAATAGTATATTTGCCGCTGTATATGGCAGAGATGATTGAAAACGACATAAAATTTCTGGCCGGCGTCGGCGAACGGCGGGCTCTTTTGTTGCAAAAGGAGTTGGGCGTACGCACATTGCGCGACCTGTTGTATTATTTCCCGTTCCGGTATGTCGACCGGACAAGGTTCTACAAGATCTCGGAAATCGACGGACAGCAGCAATCCCACATCCAGATCAGGGGCCGTATAACCGAGAAGGCAATCCTCGGCACGGGACCGCGCAAGCGCCTCAGGATAGAGGTTTCGGACGGTAGCGGCGTCGCTGAACTGGTATGGTTCCAGGGGGTGAACTGGATCGAAAAACGGCTCGAAACGGGGCGTGAATATGTTATCTTCGGCCGCCCGTCCATGTTTCAGGACACACCATCGTTCGTGCACCCCGACATAGAGGGTGTGGCGGAAGCCATGAGCCGCCCGTCGCATGGGGCTATGCAGGGTGTGTACAGCACTTCGGAGACGCTTTCGTCGAACCACCTGGGCAGCCGGGGCATCTACAACCTGATCTGCACGCTGTGGCAGATGGCGGGCAGTTCGATTACCGAAACGCTGCCTCCGGAGATAATACGCTCCGAAGGGCTCATGGGGCTTCGCGAGGCTTTGTTCAACATCCACTTCCCGCAGAGCGAGCAATTGCTGGCCGCGGCCCAACTAAGGCTCAAATTCGAGGAGTTGTTCGGAATACAGCTTTACATCCTTTCGCAACGGCAGCAGCGCACGGTAGGGTTAAGGGGATTCGTATTCAGTCGTATCGGGGATAATTTCAACCGTTTTTACAACGAAATGCTGCCTTTCGAGTTGACCGGGGCGCAGAAGCGCGTGATTCGCGAGATAAGGACCGACACGGTGTCGGGACGCCAGATGAACCGCCTGCTGCAGGGCGACGTGGGTAGCGGCAAGACCCTTGTCGCGTTGGTTAGCATGCTGATCGCCGCCGACAACGGCTACCAGTCGTGCCTGATGGCCCCCACCGAGATACTCGCGCGCCAGCACTATGCCACAATCCTCCGCATGACCGAAGGACTCGGCGTGCGGGTGGCGGTGCTCACCGGATCGAGCCGCGCACGGGAACGGCGTGCGGCTGTCGAAGGGCTCGGGAGCGGAGAAATAGATATACTGATAGGCACCCACGCGCTGATCGAGGATAATGTGCGTTTTTCGAACCTGGGTTTTGTGGTCATCGACGAACAGCACCGTTTCGGCGTAGAACAACGTTCGAGGTTGTGGACCAAGAGCCACCAGACGCCGCATATCCTGGTGATGAGCGCCACACCCATCCCCCGCACGCTGGCCATGACTCTCTACGGCGACCTCGACGTGTCGGTGATCGACGAATTGCCGCCGGGCCGCAAGCCAATCAGAACGTTGCATTTCCGCGACTCGCAGCGCCTGCGTGTCTTCGGCTTCATGGAGCAGGAGATCGCCAAGGGCAGGCAGGTATACATAGTATACCCGCTGATCCGGGAGTCGGAAAAGATGGATTACAAGGACCTCGAAGAGGGTTTCGACGCCATTTCAGCGCAATTCCCATTGCCGCAATACCATACCACGGTTGTTCATGGGCGTCTGAAGGCCGACGTCAAGGAGGCAAATATGCAGTTGTTCAAAGAGGGCGTGGCCCATATTATGGTCGCCACGTCGGTCATCGAGGTGGGGGTCGACGTTCCCAATGCTTCGATAATGGTGATCGAGAGTGCCGAGCGGTTCGGCTTGTCGCAGTTGCACCAGTTGCGGGGACGTGTGGGGCGCGGCGCCGAGCAGTCGTTTTGCATCCTTATGAGCGGCGACAAGCTCTCGCGCGAGGCCAGGATGCGCCTCGAAGCGATGGTACGCACCAACGACGGGTTCGAACTGGCGGAACTCGACCTGAAACTCCGCGGGGCCGGCGACGTGGCCGGAACACAGCAGAGCGGCATGGCATTCGATTTAAAAATAGCCAACCTGGGGCGCGACACGCAGATTATCGAACGCGCCCGCGAAGTGGCTATAGGCATACTCGAAACCGATCCACAGCTTGCACTCCCGGCTAATGCGCTGCTTAAAATACTGCAAAATAGGTATTTGGCCTCTAAAAATCGTGATTTCAGCATGATTTCGTAGAATGTGTGTATATTTGTAGAATATAAGGTTTCCAAGAGCGGAAATATTTACGGATATAATAACGTTCTTTAATTATGGAGTGTTAACACGCCATAGGATTGTCAGATTATGAAAAAATATTTCTTAATATCACAAGTACTGGCTGTTACGATATTTATGGCTACAGTCGTCCGAGCGCAGGCTACGGGCGGTGCTACGGTGCAGGGGGCGGCAGTTCAATGTCCGGGCGACAAGTGGCAGATAGGCGATGGCGAGAAACTGGTCTTCACGGCGAGCTACCGTGCGGCGATGGTGCCCAACACCGATGTGGCTCAGGTGGTGTTCGAAACCAAAATCCGCAACGGCGAGACGGGTCCCGTTTACCACATCAAAGCCAACGGCAGGGTAATGCCGTTTTTCCGCTGGTTTTTCGACGTCAATGACACCTACCAGGCGTGGCTCAACGTTTCTACGTTGCGCCCGGAAAAATACAACGGCGAGATACGCGAAGGTAAATACCGCTACTCGACCACATTCCATTACGATTGGCTGACGATGCAGGTCAACACTTCGTACCGCAACCACAAGCGTCCAACGGCCAACCACAAAACATTGACCCTCTCACCGCAAAGTTTCGATGCCGTGTCGTTGTTTTACAACCTGCGCGCACGCGACCGCTCGTCGTTCGTCCAGGGAGTGAAGCAGCATCTCGACCTTGTGCTCGAAGATACGATACGCCGTATCGAGTACCGCTTTCTCGGTCGTGAAGTCAAGGAGATAAAGGGACTGGGTACGTTCAAAACGTTGAAATTTTCGTGTTTCCTGGCCTCGGCCACCGGAGAATCGTTCGAAGACGGCACCGAACTGCTGATGTGGGTGTCGGATGACGACAATAAAATCCCGCTTTTCATCGAAACTCCCATACGGGTGGGCAGCGTGCGGGCGCGGCTGTCGTCATACGACAAACTGCAATATCCGCTCGACAGCAAGATCAGGTAGCCATTATAAGGCGCTGGGTCATGCGGACAGGGATATCGTATAACGTACTGAACGCCGCTTTGAAAATAGATTCCCGGCACGCCGGCACACACTCCCCCGTATGACGGGGTTTTGAAAAATCCTGAAAATTCCGTATCTTTGTATTATGCCTTATTTGAAGCAGGCCTCTTTTTGGGAAATTTAACACTCCATAGCCATGGACGATTATTCGCAGGACAAAATAACAGGCAAAAATAAGTCTATAAAGGGTTATCAGACCATAATAGTGATAATGGCTGTTATCCTTGTCGCGCTTTCACTACTCTACTTCCGCCAGGTGAACAACCTGAAGGCCGATTTCGCCGTGGAGCGTGATACGTTGACAAACCGTTTTACGGCCCTTATGGGTGAGTACGACAATATAAAGACGTCGAACGACACGATCTCCTTCCAACTTTCGGTACAACGCGGGAAAGCCGACTCGCTGTTACAGCGTCTGCAGCGCGAACGTTCCTTCAGCGCTTCGAAAGTGAAGGCGTATGAGAAAGAGTTGGGAACATTGCGCACTGTAATGCGCGGATTCGTGCACCAGATCGACTCGTTGAATACGCTTAACAAGAAACTGATAACCGAGAATATAGATATCCGCAGACAAATATCGACGGTGCAACAACGTGCCGACGCCGCCGAGGAGAGGGCCGGAGAGATGGAGGTCAAAATCCGGAAGGGATCGGTAATCCGCGCCCGCGATATTTCGCTTGTGGCGTTGAGCGGTAGCGACCGAGAAGTGACGCGTGCTTCCCGCGCCGCACGGCTGAGGGTCGACTTCACCTTGGCTGCCAATGAATTGGCTATTCCGGGTCAGCGCAATGTTTACGCACAAATCAAAGACCAGAACGACTACCTGATTGCTAATTCGGGTAATTCGATGTTCGATTTCGAAGGAGACAGGCTGGTTTATTCTGCCACGCGCGAAGTCGACTACCAAAATCTTGACCTCAGCGTCAGCCTTTATTACAGCGGGTCGGGCATTACGGCCGGTAAATATAAGGTGTTGCTATATATGGACGGCTACCAGATCGGCTCCAACGAAGTGATATTGAGGTAGGCGCATAGCATTTTAGACAGTCAAACATTAGGGTAATGTGGTCCCGTTGGACTGATTTTCATCTCCCGCAAAACCTACTCTGCACCCTCCCGCGGTGCCCGGAGTAGGTTTTGCGCTATGTAATCTGTGAATCTTGCATAGTTTAATCACTACTGTCCACTAAAAAATTGGACGCTTAAAAGTTAAACAAATTTGGCTCACCGGAGCCATCAGGTTCTTTGAGATAGTTGAGATTCGATTTGTCGAATAAGTCCCGGATCGGGGTTTTGTCAGTCAGCGATATGCCC
>JAVBMJ010000050.1:0-16497 GCA_031552535.1 Rikenellaceae bacterium | reverse complement strand
TATTATAAGTTCTTCCGGGCCGCTTTCCAGCGTGAAAATCTCGTTACATAGGGCACCGCTATGCGCCTTGATTTTCACACAGAAATCGTCACCGGAATATCATTAAATCTTTTTCCATAGGAAAATTAGACAGACTCTAAGAAAATGGTTAAGAATATTACCGAAGTGAAGTATTGGAATCCGTTAAGAGTTTGTTCAATTTTCCTGCGGAAAATAGTTGCGAATTATTTTTAGGGCTATTTTAGGCAAAATCGAGGAGCATAGTGGTACTATGTGACAAGATTTTCGTCGAAAATAGACCAAAAAGAAACGACAAATATCTTCCATAGGAAATTTATACAGACTCTAAATAGTTTTTCATCTTTAAAATGTTTAATTACAAAAAAATCGAGTATGAAAAAAACTGTACTGACCCTTGCCTTTCTCCTCTGCGCATCATTCGTCATGGCCCAAAAGGGTACCTTATGGCTCGGAGGTTCGTTCGACTACGAATCCGGGAATCAAAATCTTGGGAACGGATCGATCAAAATTCAGGATATGGCTTTCTATCCTCACCTTGAATATTACATTGCCGACACCTGGTCGCTTTATGCAGGATTGGGAGTTGACTACACCCGTCAGAGCGAATTGAATAACTACCGCGGCACCAACTTCGGACCCTTTATCGGGGCGATCAAATATTTCACGGTGACCGACCGCTTCTCGTTTTATATGGAATTAGGCCTCTCGGGAGTGTGGGGGCAGGCAAAAGACGACCAGACTAAATATAGCATATCCGACTACTGGATCGACCTCTCGCCGGGCATCAACTACCGACTCACGGATAGGATCGCCCTGTGGACGTCTTTCGGACTGGTTGGTTATCAGGCCAAAACCATCAAAGACAGGAATAGCGACCAAAAGAGTACCTTTAATAATTTTTCGACCAACCTGTTTTCCCAAGGCATCAGTCTGGGAATAGAATTCCGGCTCCGGTAGATTTTAGACGTACCCGGAGTCTGCCTAACTTTACCAAGCAGGCATATTCAGTAAATTCCCGCAGGTTTTTTGGGGTTTTACTGAATATGCCTGACTATATTCTGGGCCTGTTACTCCCCTTTATCGTCGACCGTGGCGTACCCGTGGCGAGGGAGCGGGAGTAATAATACGTCCAAGTTGTCCCGACTCGAAATCGTAAGATCCCAAAAGTTCGAAATCGAGTTGTTTGCGTGCCAGGTCGGCGCGTTTCACACGTATCCTGACTTTGTCGCCCAGAGTGAAACGGCGATGCGTCGACAGTCCTATGATGGCGTATTCCTCTTCAGAAAATTCGTAATAATCGCCCACTATATCGCGCAGGGGGGCCATGCCTTCGATATGGGTGTCGGTCAGTTCGACATAAAGCCCCCATTGGGTAACACCCGACACCACCCCGTCGAACTCCTCACCGATGCGGTCGACCATGAATTCCACCATTTTATATTTCACCGAGGCGCGTTCGGCGTCGGCGGCCAATTGCTCCATCTCCGAGGAGTGCTCACACAGGGGCTCCAGGTGGCGGCGTTCGACGCTCGTACCGCCGTCGAGGTAGCGCGCCAGCAGACGGTGAACCATCATGTCGGGATAGCGGCGTATGGGTGAAGTGAAGTGGGTGTAATAAGGAAACGCCAACCCGTAGTGGCCGATGTTGTCGGTCGTGTAAAACGCTTTGGCCATGGTGCGTATCGCCAGCGTAGAGATCACATTCTCTTCGCTCCTCCCTTTTATTTCGTCCATCAACCTGTTCATCTCATCCGAGATGACCTTCGGGTTCCGGGCTTGGAACATGTACCCGAAACGTAGTATGAAGTTGCTGAATCGCGCCAATTTCTCCTCGTTGGGTTTGTCGTGCACACGGTAGACGAATGTGCGGCCCGACTTTTTGCTTCCGGCAAATTCCGCCACCTTGCGGTTGGCCAGCAGCATGAACTCTTCTATCAACTGGTTGGACTCCTTCTGTTCCTTGAAATAGACCCCCAGCGGCTTGCCATCGGCGTCGAGGTAAAACTTGGCCTCCTCGCGCTCGAAACGCACCGACCCGTTGCGGAAGCGCTCCTTGCGCAGGGTCTGGGCAAGCGCGTGGAGCGT
Organism: Rikenellaceae bacterium; assembly: GCA_031552535.1. Classification (GTDB taxonomy): domain Bacteria; phylum Bacteroidota; class Bacteroidia; order Bacteroidales; family Rikenellaceae; genus JAVBMJ01. The sequence goes on along the minus strand of JAVBMJ010000050.1, from coordinate 14,391 downwards.
AAGCACCTCCTGCGAATAGTCGCCTTCACCGGTTTCGATTATCTGTTGCGCTTCGGCATAGGTGAAACGGCGGCACGAACGTATCACCGTGCGGCCAAACCACTCCTTAACCACATTGGCCGCAGCATCGATCTCGAAAACGGCCGAAAAACAAAGTTTATCCTCGTCGGGACGCAGCGAGCAGAGGAAATTGGACAACCTCTCTGGCAGCATAGGCACCGTGCGGTCGACCAGATATACCGACGTGGCGCGGCTTTCGCCTTCGACGTCGACAACAGATCCCTCACGCACATAGTGCGTCACATCGGCGATATGTACCCCAACTTCGTAGTTGCCGTTACCGAGAACCTTCAGCGACAGTGCATCATCGAAGTCTTTGGCATCCTCGGGGTCGATAGTGAAAGTCGTCACACTGCGGAAATCCCTGCGGCGGGCTACCTCGTCGGCCGTAACACCGTCGGGAATCAACTCGGCGGCGTCCGTAACATTTTTCTCGAAACGGTAAGGAAGCCCGAATTCCGCCAGTATCGCATGCATTTCGGCATTGTTCTCGCCCGCCATCCCCAACACTTCTACCACTTCACCCTGCGGTGACTGACTCCATAGCGGCCAGCCGGTGACTTTCACCAACACTTTCTGTCCGTTTTGTAAATTATGCAGGCGCGGGTCCTCGATGAAAATATCCATCGGCATCCGGCGCGAGTCGACGCGGATAAAAGCATGGGTACGGGTAAGTTCCACCTCTCCTACATATTTTTTGTCGCTACGCTGCACCAATTCGATCACCTCGCCTTCCGTCGAGCCGCCCTTGCCACGGCGCGTGACCACCAATCTCACGCGGTCGCCGTCCAAGGCGTGCATGCTGTTGCGCTGGTGCACAAAAATATCGTTGGGCGCGCCCTCTATCCTTACGTACATCGACCCCGAGGTCAACATATCCACCACACCCTCCAACGGCACCTGGCGCGAACGGCTCAGACGATACTTACCATCAGAAACCTCGGTAACGACACCCTCCTCCATCAACGCGTAGACTATCTTGCGCGTCTGCTGGCGGCCTATGCTGTCGGCCCCGCCACTTGCCGCAGCAAGGCCCTTGATCGAATATTTTTTTTCTGGAAACGACCTGAAAATATCTATTATCGCCGCCGAACGGTCGAATGATTTCTCTTTGCGTGATTCGGCATGTACTTGCTTCCTGGATTCTTTTTTAGACATAATTTTATTATTTGTTTGCAACCGCTACGATACCAAGACGTGTTAACACTATTTCCACGCCCGTATTTTACGTTCTTTTTAGTCTTGCCTTTCCACCCGGTTTCCTTGCAATATTGCCGGTATTCCTTCTGAAAAAGAGGCTTGTCCGGACGAAAACGCGAAAACCAGACATAGACATTAAGAAACGGTTTAATTTTCCATAGGAAATTTAAACCGTTTCTAATATTAACACGCGTTAGCCTGCAAAACGGTTATAGGTCCTCCTCATATTTATACCCGACACCCTTCACCGTCACGATGTGGTTGTCGCCGATCTTCTCGCGCAGTTTGCGGATGTGGACGTCGATGGTGCGGTCGCCGACTATCACGTCGGTCCCCCACACAGAGGTGAAGATCTCCTCACGAGTGAATACTTTCTGCGGTTTTGAATGCAACAATTCCAAAAGGTTGAACTCCTTGCGCGGCAGCACGATCTCCTCGCCACCTCTTATGACGATATGCTTCTCGCGGTCGATGACCAGCGCCGACGGCGACGCCTCTTCATGCGAAGAACTCTCCACACGCTTCAACATGGCCTTGATACGGCTCACCAACACATTGATGCGTATGGGCTTTGTGATGTAGTCGTCAGCCCCGGCCTCGAAACCCGCAATCTGTGAGTAGTCCTCGCCCCTGGCGGTAAGGAAAGCAATCATTGTGCCCGATAGCTCATTGTGGCTACGTATCTCGCGGCACGCCTCGACCCCGTCCATCTGGGGCATCATCACGTCGAGCAGTATCAGGTCGGGACGCTCTGTGATTGCTTTTTCCACCCCCTCGCGGCCATCGGAAGCCGTGAACACTTCGTAGCCCTCTTTTGAGAGATTATAACCTACGAATTCGAGAATATCGGGCTCGTCGTCTACGAGCAGAATTTTATACGGCATATCAAATGTTGTTCGATCTGCCCGCAGGCAAGATTTTGGTTATCAATAAAATACCTTGGCCTGACAACTTGTCGGGCCTGCCGGCCGTCAATTCAGGCGCAAATTAACAATTTATTGCGAAATATATCCACATCCGCACGATAATCGCACCACATTTATCTATTTTTCGACCGCCGCATCCCGGTTTCGCAAAAAAGTCTTATATTTGCCTGTTATAGCCCGGTGAAGTAATTTCATTAAACTATCGTAAAATGGCTGCCAACCTTATCGATCCGTCTGTTCCCGAGGAACAAGTCAGCAATGCTGAAGATGTTAACCGCAATCCTGAATCCGAATCCGGACACCCTGACGACTACAACACCGCCCCCGCACAAGAGGCAGAACAACAGGAGCAACATAAGGTTGCCAAAGTTCCCAGGCCGCGGAAGAGCGTAGCAGAAAAGGTGGCTGCACCCGCAACCGAAGGTGTGGACGACCGGTCGAAGGAAGCTAAAGAGCCGGAAGACCCGGTAGCTGCAGAGGGAATCACACGGCGCGAACAGGAGGAAGACGAAGACGGAGGCGTGGCAACAGGAGAAGACTTCTCGGAAGAAGAGGCTTTGCTTGCCGCAGAAGCACCGGAGTTCGACCTTGGAGACCATGAAGAGGATGGTGAGTTGCACCATGAAAGCGACGGAGATGAAATGGCTTCACCCGATCTTGGCGCAAAAAATAAACCGGAACTTATCGAGATATTCGCCGAGTTATTGGCCACGCGTGCCGTGCAGTCGCTCAGGCGAGACGCCGAAGCGATAAAGATCGCTTTTTACCGCATACACCGCAACGAGGTGGAGCAGTTGCGTAAGCTTTACATAGAATCGGGCGGCAACGCCGACGACTTTGTGGCTCCCGACGACGAGCAGGAACGCCGCCTGAAAGAGCTTTTTGTGGAATACCGCCGCAAGAGGGACGATTTCACATCGAACCTGGAGGCCCAGAAAGAGGAGAACCTGAAAGCCAAGTTGCAGATTATAGAGGAACTCAAGGAGTTGATCGGCAGCGGAGAGACATTGAACCACACGTTCAATGCATTCCGCGACCTGCAACACAGATGGAAGGAGACGGGGCCCGTACCGCAAGCCAACGTGAAGGACCTGTGGGAGACCTACAACCACCATGTGGAAAATTTCTACAGTTTCATAAAAATAAACAAGGAACTGCGCGACCTCGACCTTAAGCGCAACTACGAAGCCAAGGTAAAGCTCTGCGAGGAGGCCGAAGTTTTGGTACTGGAGCCTTCGATTGTCAATGCCTTCCATAAACTGCAGAAAATGCATGAATTGTGGAGGGAGACAGGACCTGTGGCCAACGAATTCAAGGAGAGTGTCTGGGAGCGATTCAAAGAGGCCTCGTCCCGAATTAACAAGCAGCACCAGGAGTATTTCGACACGATAAAGAATGAGCAGAAGCGCAACTACGACCTCAAATCGGAGCTTTGCGTCAAGGCCGAGGAACTTGCGGCGGGGGCCTACACCTCGCGTAAGGAGTGGAACCGTGCGTCGGACAAGCTGATCGAAGTGCAGAAGGTGTGGAAGACGATAGGTTACGCTCCGAAGAAGGAGAACGCCAGGGTATATGAGCGTTTCCGCAACGCCTGCGATGCATTTTTCGAGCAGAAACGTCGCTTCTACCTCCAATTGAAAGCCGAAATGGAGCACAACCTGCAATTGAAGCAGGAGATATGCCTCGAAGCCGAATCGCTTAAAGAGAGCGACCAGTGGAAAAAGGCCGCAGACGAGCTGATGGCGTTACAGAAACGCTGGAAGGAGATCGGGCCGGTATCGAGACGCCATTCCGATGCCATATGGAAACGTTTCAGGGCTGCCTGTGACTATTTCTTCGACCGTAAATCGAAACATTTTTCGGAAGTGGACAGCCAGTACGCGCAGAACCTGCAGGCCAAGCGCGACCTGCTCGGGGAGATCGAAATCTACTCGAAGAGTGATATGGGCGGCGGCATGGAAGCGATCCGCGAGTTCCAGAGGCGTTGGGGTGAAATAGGGTTTGTGCCCATAAAGCATAAGGAGGCGATACAGGGCCGCTACAAAGAGTTGGTGGATGTGCTTTTCTCGGCCCTCAGGGGCGGGGAGCAGGAGCGGCGCATGGAGCGTTTCAAGGGCCGCATATCCAACCTCAGGGAGACCGGCGACCGCAGGCTGAAGAGCGAAAGGGAGCGCCTTTATAATAAGGTACGCCAATTGGAATCGGATATAGCTTTATTGGAGAACAATATAGGTTTCTTCTCCAAAAGCAAGAACGCCGAGGCTATGATCCGCGACGTGCGTGAAAAGATAGAGCGTAGCCGCCAGGAAATGGCCCAGACGATAGAGAAGATCAACCTTATAGACAAAGAAGAGAAATAGTTTTAAACCCGCCCGGAGCTCATAACGCATTTGGATGCCAGGGCGTTTTTAACACATATGTAAATATGCCAGTCAACACATCTAAACCCAAATACATTTTCGTTACCGGCGGGGTTGCTTCGTCGCTGGGCAAGGGTATAATTTCGGCTTCATTGGCCAAACTTCTGCAGGCCAGGGGTTATTCGGTAGCCATACAGAAGCTCGACCCGTATATCAACATCGACCCTGGGACTCTGAATCCTTACGAGCACGGCGAGTGCTATGTCACGGAGGACGGCGCGGAAACCGACCTCGACCTGGGCCATTACGAGCGCTTCACGTCGATACTTACGGCCAAGGAGAGCAACGTCACCACGGGGCGCATATATCGCAGTGTAATAGAGAAAGAGCGCCGCGGAGAGTATCTGGGGCGCACGGTGCAGGTTATTCCCCACATCACAGACGAGATCAAGCGACGCATAAAACTGCTTGCCAGCAAGAAGATATACAATGTCATAATCACCGAGATTGGCGGCACGGTCGGCGATATCGAATCGTTGCCGCACATTGAGTCGGTGCGCCAGTTGCGTTATGAGTTGGGCCAGCACAACACTGCTATCGTCCATCTGACACTTATTCCTTATATGTCGGCTTCGGGCGAACTGAAAACCAAACCGACGCAGCACTCGGTGAAGATGATGCTCGAAAACGGGTTGCAGCCCGACGTGCTGGTACTGAGGACTGAGAAGAAACTCAACCGCGAGATACGCCATAAGGTGGCCTTGTTCTGCAACGTGGACCAGGACGCCGTTGTGGAGTCTATAGATGTGCCGACGATCTACGAGGTACCGGTGCGCATGGCCGAGCAGAAGTTCGACGAGGTGATACTCAAAAAGCTGGCCCTGCCTTATGACCGTGAACCCGACATGAAGGATTGGGTCGAATTCCTCGACAAGGTTAAGAATCCGAAGAGCACAACCCATATAGCCCTGGTGGGAAAATACACCGAATTGCCCGATGCCTATAAGTCGATCATCGAGTCGTTCGTCCACGCCGGCGCCATGAACCACACCAAGGTCAAGTTGCATCTTGTGAATTCCGAGAAGTTGACGCCCGAGACGCTGGAGACGGCCTTGGGAAGCATGGACGGGATATTGGTGGCTCCGGGATTCGGGCACAGGGGTGTCGAAGGGAAAATATTGGCTGTTAAATACGCCCGCGAACAGAAGGTTCCGTTCTTCGGGATTTGCCTGGGGATGCAGTGCGCTGTTATCGAATTCGCACGCAATGTATTGGGGCTCAAAGACGCCAATTCGTCTGAGATGGGCTCGACCGCAAATCCTGTGATCGATCTTATGGAGGAACAGAAAGGGGTTATGTATAAGGGCGGTACGATGCGGCTGGGTGCATATCCATGCCAACTTGTCGAGGGAAGCCGCAGCTATGCTGCCTATGGTATGGAGATGATACAGGAACGCCACCGCCACCGCTACGAGTTCAACAACTGCTATATGGATCAGTTCGTGGCGGCCGGGATGAAGCCGGCTGGGATCAATCCCGACACAAACCTGGTTGAGGTAATGGAAATTGCCGCACATCCGTGGTTTGTCGGCGTGCAGTACCATCCCGAGTACAAGAGTACGGTGATGCATCCGCATCCGCTGTTCGTAGCATTTGTGGAGGCGGCCATGATCAATAAAAAATCAAAAGGAGAAGCCTCGAAATAGAGGGTGTTTACGGAAAAGATAATGGATAAAAAAACTCTTACAGGATTCCTCCTGATGGGCGTGGTGTTGTTCGCCTTCGCCTGGTATAACTCACACCAACAGAAACAGTATATGGCCGAAAAGGCCATCGCCGACTCGGTACTTATGGCTGAAGCGGCTTTGCATCAACCCGATTCGTCGATTAATGTGACGATAAAAGCAGTGGATGAGGCTGCTGAGGCGGCAGTTGCGGCGGCGGGCGATTCGGTTATGAAAGCCAATATTGGCGAGGCGTTGTTCGTGGCTTCGAAAGGCGACGAACAATTCTGTGAAATGGAGAGCGACCTCTTGAAACTGACCGTTTCGAGCAAGGGTGGCCGGGTGGCTTCGGTTGAGTTGAAAGAGTACAAGACCTACGGCGGCGATCCGCTGATGTTGTTCGATGCGGAGTCTTCGAAGTTCGGGATGTCGTTTTTTATAAAAAACAACTACAACTCACTCCAAATCAATACTGCCGATTATAATTTCACGGCATTGCCCACGGAGAGGGTCGAGGGGGAAGGCGGCGGCCTGCTACGCCAGAGGATGAGGCTTGCGATAGATTCCACGGCGGCCATAGAGTATGTCTACACGCTCAGGGATGGCGATTACATGGTCGATTTCGATGTGCGGTTCATAGGCATGGGCCCGCTGCTGGCCAACCAGTCGGATATGGAGATCGTGTGGGACAACACCGGTATACGGAGCGAAAAGGGCTACGAAAACGAGAACAACAACACCGATATAGTATACAAATACCCCGGAGAGAAAACGGTCGAGAAACTCGGCATGTCGAAGAGCTCGAAGGAGGAGACTGTAAAGACGCGCGTGGAGTGGGTTTCGTTCAAACGGCAATTCTTTTCGTCTATCTTTGTCAGCGACGCCGGATTCGGCGACGCCATGCTGGGCTACGAAACCCTGCCGGAAGGCAGCGGCGGGACCAAAGCCTTCCATTCGAAACTCAGCGTGCCTTTCACGGCGCAAACCGAAGGTTACAACTTCCATTTTTACTACGGCCCCAACAAATATTCGATCCTCAAGGCCTATGACCGTAACTTCGAGAAGGTCATACCTCTGGGCGGATGGGTTATAGGGATTATCAACCGAGGTCTCGTGATCCCAGTATTCGACTGGTTGGGAGGATCGATCTCCAACTTCGGGATCATAATCCTGCTGCTGACACTGATGATAAAGATCCTCATACTGCCGTTGACCTACAAATCTTACCTATCCACGGCCAAAATGCGGTTGTTGAAGCCGGAAATAGAGGAGATAACCGCCCGCTATCCCAAGCAGGAGGACGCCCTGAAGAAGCAGCAGGCCACGATGGAACTCTACAAAAAAGCCGGGGCCAACCCTATGGGCGGGTGTTTGCCGATGTTGATACAGTTGCCGATACTTTTTGCCATGTTCCGCTTCTTTCCGGCTTCTATCGAGTTGCGCGGAGAGTCATTCCTGTGGGCCGACGACCTTTCGTCGTACGACAGCATATTGAACCTGCCGTTCGAGATACCGTTCTATGGCGACCATGTCAGCCTGTTCGCGCTGCTGATGGGTATAGTGATGTTCGTTTCGTCGAAGATCACCTATGCCCAGACCGCTGCGGCGGGTCCCCAGATGGCCGGAATGAAGTTCATGACGCTGTATATGATGCCCGTGATGATGGTGTTCTGGTTTAATAACTATTCGAGCGGGTTGAGCTATTACTACACCCTGTCGACGCTGATCACCATAGCTCAGACCTATGGGTTCCGCTATGCCGTTGACGACAGGAAGCTCCATCAGAAGATGAAGGAGAACGCAAAAAAACCGCAGAAAAAATCGAAGTTCCAGGAGCGTTACCAGGAGTTGCTCAAACAACAGCAACAACAGGCCCGTCAACCGCAGAAGCGTAAATAGGAGGTTGCCCGGATTTATTATGATAAAATCAGACTGTTTATGAAATTACGGCGGCATTTTTTGGATGTCGCCGTAGTTTTCATATGCCATTACAATAGAAAACAAGCGTAGGCTTGCGTAAATCAAACGATTATGAAGCAGATCTTTGCATTATGCCTGATGACGGTATTGGGGGGTGCGCTTAACGCAAAAACCGTGAAACACGCCGACTTTGTGGTTTCACAGGACGGCACCGGCCATTTCCGTACGTTGACCGAAGCTGTGGCGGCATTGCCGGATTATTATAAGGATGGCGAGATCAGGGTGTTGATACGCAAGGGCATTTATCGTGAGAAAGTGCACATTCCGCGCTCGAAGCAATTTATCCGTTTCATAGGTGAAGACGCTGATTCGACGATCATATCGTGGGACGACTTTGCGCAGCGCAATAACCTGATGGGTAAACCTATGGGAACATCGGCTACGGCTACGCTCTTTATTGACGGCGACAATCTGGTTTTTGAGAATCTCACCATTGAGAACACGGCTGGTGAAGTGGGACAGGCAGTGGCCGTACTTACCACCGGCACTGGTATAGTTTTCGAACGCTGCCGCCTGCAGGGGAATCAGGATACGCTCTACACTATGCAGGGCGGCACTGTGCTCCGTTTCACGGAGTGTTATATCGAGGGAACAACCGACTTTATTTTCGGGGCGTCGACAGCGCTGTTTGAGCGTTGCACGATACACAGCAAGCGTGATTCGTATATCACGGCAGCCTCGACACCCGAAGGCGCGGCCTACGGGTATGTGTTCATCCGTTGCCTGCTTACCGCCGACGCAGGGGTCACTAAAGTCTATCTGGGCAGGCCCTGGAGACCGTTTGCCCGCACGGTGTTTATCGGCTGTGAGTTGGGCGCACACATACGCCCCGAAGGATGGCACAATTGGTCGAAGCCAGACGCCGAACGTACAACATTCTATGCCGAATACAATAACAGCGGCCCCGGAGCTTTGACCGCGGGGCGTGCGGTGTGGTCGCATCAGTTGACGGAAGCTCAGGCTGCGTCGTATACGCCCGCAGATATTATTATGGGCACAACGAAATGATATATATGGATGGCTTTCTCTATACAGACTCGAACTGCCGCCTCTAACCTAAAAACTATAATATCGCAGCAAAGTAATGATTGATATTTTCTGGGCGACTTCTTTGAAAAAAGTCGCGGTCTGATACCGTTATTAAAGAGACCCGTCTTTTGACATCAACCGTACCTGCCGCCCAAGGGGCCACACCTGCGCTTGCACGGGCACATAACATACTTATTATCAATAATAAACAGACGATAATATGCTCGATGTAAATCTTATCAGAATCTATGAGGCGAGTTTCCGCGAGAACCGGGAACTCGCGGCGTTGACAGACTATTTCAAGGACGATCATTTTTCGTACTATGAGATGGCGAAAGAGATTGCCAAATTACACTTGCTTTTCGAGCAGTGCAAAATAAAACGTGGAGATAAAGTCGCCCTGATCGGCCGTAACAATCCGCGATGGGTGATAGCGTATATCGCGACGATCACCTATGGCGCGGTTATAGTACCGATTTTGCAGGACTTCAACGCCAACGACATACACCATATATTGAACCATTCCGACAGCCGGTTGCTTTTTGTAGGCGAGGCGATATGGGATCTGATCGAAACCGACCAGATAGACGGCATCATGGCCGTCTTTTCACTTAACGGGTTCGAGTGCATCCACGAGCATCCGTCGAAAGGGAAAGGCACCGGTGCCTTTCAAAGGGATATCGTGAAGCATTATCGCAGCCGGTATCCGCGAGGATTCTCGGCCGGCGATATTTCGTATCCCGATATCCCAAACGAAGCGTTGGCGGTACTCAACTATACGTCGGGGACCACTGGTTTCAGCAAGGGAGTAATGCTCTCGCTGAACAATCTTACAGGCAATATAGCATACGGTATCGGGGAGCGGATCCACATACGCGGGAGCCGCGTGTTGTCGTTCCTGCCGCTGGCCCACGCTTACGGCTGCACGTTCGACATGTTGCTGCCGTTGGCCGTGGGGTCGCACATTACACTGCTGGGACGTATTCCCGCACCGAAAGTACTTATGGAAGCCATGGCACAGGTGAAACCATACACGATCTGCTGCGTGCCGCTGATAATAGAAAAGATATATAAGAAACAGATATGGCCTTTGCTCGATAAGGCGTTGATGAAAGTGGCCATCAAACTACCGTTGATCGACACGAAGATATACTCGACACTGCGCACGAAACTACTTGAAGCATTTGGGGGCGAGATCGAAAATTTCATTGTCGGAGGTGCGCCGTTGAACCGTGAGGTCGAGGAGTTCCTGATGAAGATACGTTTCCCGCTGACAGTTGGCTATGGCATGACCGAATGTGCTCCGCTGATAAGCTACACGCCCTGGCCGGAGTTCAAACCAACGTCGTGTGGCAGGGCCTTGCCGGGGTACATGGAGGTTAGAATCGACGCGGCCGATCCGCAGACGGGTACCGGAGAGATCGTTGTGCGCGGTGAAAACGTCATGATGGGGTATTACAAAAATCCCGGGGCTACGGCTACCGTGCTCGAAGGCGAATGGCTTCATACCGGCGATATGGGAACGGCCGACCCCGACGGGACGATCTACATCCGCGGTCGTAGCAAGTCGATGATACTCGGTCCCAGCGGACAGAACATATATCCCGAAGAAATCGAGTCGAAACTCAACAACTTATACTGCGTGATGGAGTCGCTGGTAGTCGAAAAAGAGGGCAAACTCATCGCACTCGTATGCCCCGACTACGAACAGATCGACAACGACGGCCTGACTACAGAGAAACTGAAAGAGGTAATGGATGAAAACCTGCACACGATAAACTCGCTTGTAGCACCATACGAACGGCTTTCGGCAATAGTTCTATATCCCAAGGAGTTTGAAAAAACACCAAAAAAGAGCATTCGCCGTTACCTGTATACTTCGATCTGATATTTTTAGGATTATTGGACCGTCCCCGTCCGTAACTGGGGTATTGTAATGAACCAATTTATCGCTATATTCGAAGACAGAATCGGGGCGTAACCGCCCCGAACCCGCTACCGTTTACACAAAATATTGGATAGTCCCTTATTTCAGTTTGCGGCTCTTCCAAGACTCTCCCGCCGCGGCAGAAACCGTCACTTCGGGCGTCTGGTTTTTACGGTTGATTACAACAGACTGCCGCCGCACGTTGTCGACTATGTAGTTGCCCAGTTCGCCCAGCGTTATGTAGCCGCGGCTCTCCTGCAATTTTTTGAGCAAATAGTAGGTGAACAGCCCGTGCCCCTTTTCGGTATACGGCAATGCTGTCTGGTCTTCCGATGAAGCCGCGAATACGACGGTATTGCTCTGCGGGGCGCTTGCCCTGGCTTTCACGGCCACTCCGCGCGCCGAGGCCAGCATCGTCCCGTCGCGTTGCGTCCCGCTGAAGCAGGCGTCGAGAAAGACGGTGCAGAGCGACGCCCCGGTGTCTCCCAACTCTTTGTGCAACTGCCTCAGGGGATAGCACACTCCGTTGCCCGATCCCGAAGCGTCGACCGGCAACAGGTACGCTTCGCGCGTCTGCTCGTCGGGGATGCCGTGCCCCGAGTAGTAAAATATGATATCGATATTTCCGTTGTGGGCCGCGGCTATGGCCTTGATATCCTTTATTGCCTCGAGCATCACCCCGTAAGTAGCATCGTAATAGGCGCGTATATTGCTTTTAGGCAGTCCCAGCGTCTTTTCGCAATACTGGGCGAATACCCGCCCGTCGTTGAGCGACATGGGCACCCTGGAGACCATCATATAGTTTTCGTTGGATATTATCACTGCGAACGTGCGGTCGTTACGCGTGCCACTCACGGGGATATTCACATCGACATCGGAGCGGCCCGCGGTGACGGTCGTCGTGGAGATGTCTTGCTTACCTTTCCCAACCCCGCCGCTAGTGGGGCTGTCGATCTCTATCGGGGCGAAATTGTAGTCGATCTCGGCTACGGCGTAATTGAGCGATGCGCTATTGCTGTAGCGGTACGCCTCGCCGCCGGGCATGTTGAAGGCCAGCTCGGCCAGCGCCAGCTGGTCGTTGTCGACAAAGAAGCGCGGGGTGACTGTAATGGCGGACCATCGGGCCTTGAAATCCTGCGCTTTGGCGATGGGTACCGGCACGAGCATATCGCCGAAGCGGTCGTCTTTTATAAGGTATACCTCATTGTCGGCGTCGTATTCCTTCAACGCCGGGGCGAACGATACGAGTCTCGAACGCTCCTTTATATAGTTCTGTTCGGCCTCTTTGGTCAGCGCGGCTATCCTGGCATTGCGGGTCGTTTCGTTGACGCGCACCTGCCAGTCGGCGGTTTTCTCGAACTCTCCCTTGAGCTGCCACTGGTTGATGCGCTCCTGCACGTAACCCCGGGCATAATAGCTGAAAGAGGTGTTTGCGGGGTCCGGTGATTTGGGCTGGTTTATAGATTTCGCTCCGCCCGTTCCGCCACCCGATCCGACCTGCGCCAGAACCTGCTCTTTGGCAGCTCTCAACCTGCCGAAAACCGCGTCGTATTCACCCGAGGCTTTTTTCCTGTCCGACATAATTCTGGCCTCACCGCCTGAAGAAACGGATGTATGGGCTGTCCCGGAATCTGTATATTTAAATTGGATCAGCATGTTGCCGTTCCAGTCGATCACACCCCATTTGCCACCCGACTTGACCCGCCCGGGCATAAAATCGTTCACAAAATATGTCGCATCATCATATTTGAAAGGTATGACCGTGTTGCCACGCATGTCGATGTAACCGTATTTGCCATTCTCGCAGGCATAAGAGAGAAGCTGGTCCTTTGTAAAGGAGGGTTCCATATCCTCAAAACGGGGCTGTATCACGAAATTTCCCTGAAGGTCGATATACCCCCACTTGCCGTTCTCTTTCGCCTTCACGAGCAGGTAGTCGTCGTTGACGTCGAACCACAGATTCTCGAAACGTGGCTGCACAACGAAATTACCGGCACGGTCGATAAACCCATATTTGCCTCCCTCCCTGGCCCGGACCATAAAGTAGGATTTGTCGAATTTATCATAGACATCCTCGAAGCGGGGTTGTATGGCCCACGTTGAAGTGCCCTCGACTACGAATCCCCACTTGCCGTTGCCGCCCTGCTTGCGTACCAATACCGTTCCTGTATCATAGAGTGCCGCCTGGGCGCTTGTGCTTGTCTGCCCGCCCGTCTGCGCAGTGGCGGCAGAGCTCTGTATTGCGGCCATCGCGTCATTTCTGGCTTTTTCCAGTTTTGCGAAAACCACGTTATATTCCCCTGCGGCTTTCTTCCTTGTCGCTTTTGCTTTGCCATCGCCCGAATCGGCGTCGTCGGATGCCTTGGATGCATCTGCAAACTTGAACGGGGTAAGCATGTCGCCGTTCCAGTCGATCACCCCCCATTTTCCTCCGGATTTAACCCTCCCGGGTGTATGATTGCCCACAAAATAATCCGCCCCGTCATACCTGAAGGGAATAACTGTTTTACTTTGCATGTCGATGTAACCATACTTCCCGTTATACTTGGCATAGGCCAGATATTGGACTTTGGAAAAATTGAACTCTATATCTTCGAACTCGGGCTTGATCACAAAATTCCCCGCACGGTCGATCATGCCCCATTTGCCGTTTTCTTTGGCCCGGACCAGCAAATCATTGTCTTTTACATAAAACCACAGGTCCTCGAAGCGGGGCTGCACGACGAAATTTCCACGACAGTCTATAAACCCCCATTTACCACCCTCTTTGGCCCTGGCCATAATGTACGACGTTTCGAATTTGTTCCACACCTCTTCGAAGCGGGGTTGTATTACCCAGTCGGAAGTACCTTTTACCACAAATCCCCATTTACCGTTGGAACCCTGCCTGGCTTCCATGTCTTTATCGGGGACAATCTGCCCGGAAGCGCCGACTATCAGCAATATAAACGACAAAGTCAAAAATAAGAACAACCTGTTTTTCATGGGTAAGTGGTAATTTAAAAATTGGACTTATGCAAACCATGGCAAAGTTAATCATTTAATTTGTCATGCATTACATATCCCGCTTCGGGCGGGGCTATCCTAACTGAAAGTGAGAGCCGGTTTTTTGAATTGTAGCCCAGTAGGTAAAATTATATAAAGGGCTTCCATGGAAAAAAACAGGTCTACCGGCCGGGAAGAGC
>JAVBMJ010000046.1:0-34516 GCA_031552535.1 Rikenellaceae bacterium | reverse complement strand
TCCCGCGGCCACCAAACATCAGGCTGCCCGAACCCGGCGGCACAAAAATAGTGAATCTGCCTGAATTTCCAGACGGAAATTCAGGCAGATTCATTTCTGCATCCGGGCTTTCAACCGGCACGGACCCTTGATGGCGTTTATGCCGACCACCCTGTAGCGGCGGCGATTAGAAAAATCTGTAAGACAAACCTATCTGCAACACACTGTTTTTCATGCCCGAAGCTCCGCTTTCCGATGAATCGGGCACTTTGGTAAGGCCGATGTTATAACGTGCCGATACGCCCAAACGATCCGTGAAATTATAGGTCACACCTGCGCCGAAGCTAACGTCTACCTTATTGATAGCATCGCAGATATCTTCCGTGTCGGTCTGGCCATCAATTTTTGCCCACATTTTAGCTTCGAGGAGGAATCCAACCTGCGGGCCGAGGTCTACCGTCAGGCCGTCGGCAACATACAGTTTGACCATCAACGGTACATTGAGGTAATTCAGACGCATCTTGCCGGCATCGGCTTCACCCAGGTACTCGTCCTTGATAGCCGAACCCTGGCGCGAATAAACCAATTCAGGGGCAAAACCTACGAAGTCGGTGAATTTCCACTCGGCAAAAGCGCCGACATAAACGCTCGGTTTCATTTTGGCATCGTCGGCGCTCGTGATCGTCGACAGGTTGAGACCTCCCTTGAGGCCGAACGACGGAGCTTGGGCGTTAACAGCGACTGCCATAAGGACAACTGCAATGGTCAAAAAGATCTTTTTCATAAATTCAGGTTTTTTAGTTAATGTGGTTTGCTATATAATGACACTAAATGTTCATTCGTGACAATGCAACCTGTAAAATTTATCAGGCCCATTGCAAAAACCCGGTCTCCGCCCTGGGCGGCACAGGCAATAAAAAACGTCCGGCACGCGCCGGGCGTCAGAACCTGTAGGCCAGGCCCAGTTGGAACACTCTGTTTTTGCTGTCGAAATATTCGTTCCAGTTCGTGAGTCCTACGTTAAAACGCGCCGTGGCGGCAAGATTGGGCAGCAGATCATAATCCACCCCCACTCCGAAACTAAAGTCGACAGAGTTGGAGCCATCGATGCTCTCCGACATGGTCGAGCCATCGTTTTTAACCCAGAACTTCGAATTGAGCAAAAAGCCTATCTGGGGACCTATGCTCACCGTAAATTTATCGTCAACATACAACCTCACCATCAATGGGAGGTTAAGGTAATTGAGCCTGATGCTCACCCGGTCTATCGACCCTCCAAAATCACTATCGTTGATGCCTTTCGCGGTAGTCCCCTGGCGCGAATAAACCAATTCAGGGGCAAAACCTACGAAGTCGGTGAATTTCCACTCGGCTGTAACACCGGCATACAAACCCGGCTTGATTTTATTCCCGTCCCCATTTGTGGTGTTGGAAAGGTTCAGACCAGCTTTCACTCCGAACGATGGAGCCTGGGCGTTAACGCCGGCCGCAATAAAAACAACCGCCAGAGCCAAAAAGATTCTCTTCATAATTTCTCTGTTTTGGCATTACTTTTAAAGGGGCTATCCTCAATATTCCGCTAATACTCTTTAAGGTAATATTCCAGACATACCCTCTAAGATGCAAACAGCTCCCCTTTTGTGACAAACAATCTGTATCAGGTTTACTTACGGGCGCAAAAGTAATTATTTTTTACAGATAACATAATCAACCTTTTTCCAAAAAAATCATACCGCATTAAGACATAACCGTCAATGCGCTGCCAATAAGATGATTGCGTCACGATTTGCGATCATAGCCCTGATACGGCCGGTAAATATTCCCACAGAGAGTGGTGAAATTTTCCCACAGCCGCCAGCTGCCATAGGACTGTCGACACCGGTTAATTTCCCTGTTCACACATAAATTTTATGCGTACCAGCCTGATCTCCTCTTCAGTATAGTCACGCCCAAGTTCCTGCACCGCTTCCTCCAGGGAATCGGTCTGGGCATCATCTTTGAAATAGGCATAGATATCGTCGGCTTTGTCGTCGTCCATCACTTCCGATATATAATAATTGATATTGAGCTTGGTGCCCGAATTTACAATAGCTTCTATCTCGGTCATCAGCTCGTCGAAATCGAGGTCGCGGGCCCGGGCTATATCCTCGAAATCCATCTTGCGGTCGATGCTCTGGATGATAAACACCTTGTTGCCGCTGCGGGCGGCGACACTCTTGACTATCATATCCTGCGGACGCACAATCTCCTTGTCGTCGACATACGACCTGATGAGTTTGATAAACGGTTCGCCGAATTTACGCGCCTTGCCTATTCCCACCCCACTGATATTCTGCATCTCTTCGAGCGTTATCGGGTAATGGATCGACATATCCTCCAGCGAAGGGTCCTGGAATATGACGAACGGAGGCAACTGGTGCTGCTTGGCAACCTGCCTGCGCAGGTCTTTGAGCATCGAGAAAAGCTCCTCGTCGGCCGCGCCGCTTCCTTTCCCCGAAGGCAGTGCCGCACCGTCTTCCTGGTCCTCGTCGTCATAGTCGTGGTCGAGGGTCACCGTCACGGTAAAGGGATTGGCAATGTAGTCCAGGCCCCTGGCATTTACCGATAGCAGGCCGTAGTTCTCGATATTCTTGTCGACCAGACCCAGGATCAGCGCCTGACGCATGACCGCTCCCCAGAAACGTTCGTTATGGTCGGCCCCGGCACCGAAAAACTCAAGCTTATGGTGGCTGTACGATTTTATTATCGAGTTCATCTTGCCTGTGAGTATACCCACCAGGTAATCGAGTTTGAATTTGTCGCCGATGGCCTGTAAAGTCCGCATGGCAAGCTGCATCTGCCTGGTGCCGTCGATCTTGGGCTTCGGGTTGAGGCAGTTGTCGCAGTTGCCGCAATTTTCATCGGTATAAGTCTCGCCGAAGTAGTGCAACAGGGTCTTGCGGCGGCAGATCGACGACTCGGCATAGGAAACGGTCTCCAGCAGGAGCAGTTTGCCTATCTCCTGCTCGGCTACCGGCTTGCCCTGCATGAATTTTTCGAGTTTCTGTATATCCTTGTAGCTGTAGAAAGCGATACAACGTCCCTCGCCGCCGTCACGCCCCGAACGCCCCGTCTCCTGGTAGTAACCTTCGAGACTCTTAGGGATATCGTAATGTATCACATAGCGCACGTCAGGTTTGTCTATGCCCATCCCGAAGGCTATAGTCGCCACGATCACGTCGGCATCCTCCATCAGGAACATATCCTGGTTGCGGGCCCTGTCGGCGGCATCCATTCCGGCATGGTATGTCAGGGCCTTTACGCCGTTGGCCACAAGTATCTCGGTCAACTCTTCTACTTTCTTGCGGCTCAGGCAGTAAATTATGCCAGACTTGCCTTCGTGCTGCTTGATGTATTTTATTATATCTTTGACCACATCGTTCTTGGGGCGGATCTCATAGTAGAGGTTGGCGCGGTTGAACGACGACTTGAACACCGTGGCTCCCAGCATGCCGAGATTTTTCTGGATGTCCATCTGCACTTTCGGGGTGGCCGTAGCGGTGAGCGCGATCAGCGGAGCCGCCCCTATTTCATTTATAATAGGACGTATGCGGCGGTATTCAGGGCGGAAGTCGTGACCCCATTCCGATATGCAGTGCGCCTCGTCGATAGCGTAGAACGATATCTTTATCTTTCTCAGGAACGAAACGTTATCCTCCTTGGTAAGCGATTCGGGAGCGAAAAACAACAGTTTGGTCTTGCCCGACAACACGTCGGCGCGCACCTTGGCCACCGCCGCCTTGTTGAGCGACGAATTCAGGAAGTGCGCCACACCGTCCTCGGCACTGAACGTGCGCATGGCGTCGACCTGGTTTTTCATCAGGGCGATCAGCGGCGATATGATGATGGCCACACCGTCCATTATCAAGGCAGGCAGCTGATAACAAAGCGATTTCCCGCCGCCGGTGGGCATCAATACGAAAGTATCCTCCCCGGCAAGGACGTTCTGTATGACCTTAAGCTGGTTTCCTTTGAAAGAAGTGAACCCGAAATACTCGCGCAATTTCTCGTGGAGCAATCCGTTGTCGTTGTAAATCATATCGTTGACCTGTTCAATATAGTGTATGACAATACTAATCTAACCTAAAGATATTCATTTTTCCGTTATTTCAACTATTTTTGTAAAAAATATTCCCCCGATGCGCCTGTTCACTAAAGATCTAGTTAAAAGATATAAAACACGTACCGTGGTCGACCATGTTTCCATTGAGGTGGAACAGGGTGAGATCGTAGGGTTGCTGGGCCCCAACGGGGCGGGTAAAACGACTACTTTTTATATGATCGTGGGACTCATAAAGCCCAACGAAGGTAAGATTTTCCTGCAGACAGAGGAGGAGACCATCGACCTTACGGCGGAGCCTGTCTACCGGCGTGCGCAAAAGGGAGTTGGGTACCTGGCCCAGGAGGCTTCGGTGTTCCGCCGTCTGAGCGTGGAGGACAACATCAAGGCGGTGCTCGAAATGACCGACTACACCAAAGAGTACCAGAAGGAGAGGCTTGAGAACCTTATCGAGGAGTTCCGGTTGCAGAAGGTGCGCAAGAGCCTGGGGATACAGCTTTCGGGAGGCGAACGCCGCCGCACCGAGATCGCCCGCGCCGTGGCTATCAATCCACGGTTCATCCTTTTGGACGAACCTTTCGCCGGCGTCGACCCCATTGCCGTCGAAGACATCCAGAGTATAGTAGGTACGTTGAAGGATAAAAACATAGGGGTTATAATCACCGACCACAACGTACACGAGACGCTGACGATCACCGACCGCACCTACCTGCTTTTCGAGGGCAAGATACTCAAGGCCGGTTCGGCCGAGGAGCTTGCCAACGACGAGATGGTTCGCCAGGTCTACCTGGGGCAGGATTTCAAGCTGCGTTAGGGTTAAAATCTGTGGAAGGGCCTTGTTGCGGGCCTGGAGAATCTCCGGCGAACGGAGCGTGGGTTTCAGAAGCTGGAGGCTTCCGGATATACTGTGAGCGGTAACATTTTGTATTTTGAGATGATTAAATCGGCAATAATAAAAAAGATATCACAATGCGGGGTGAAGGGCGTCACAACGGCGCCTTCGTCGAAAAGTTACGCGCAGCGCGCCATTGCCGCCGCGTTGTTGGCCGGCGGGGTATCCAACATACGCAATGTGGAGTTGTGCGACGACGCGCAAAACGCCATAGCCGCGGCTACGGTGCTGGGTGCCGCTATAACTCCGCTCGGTGGTGGGGATTACTCCATTCGTGGGGGCATCGACCCGGTGGGCAGCGTTATAGATATAGGAGAGTCGGGACTTGCGGCGAGGCTGTTCATCCCCATAGCGTCGTTGTGCGATGTCCCGATAACCGTTACGGGACGCGGGTCGATATTGCGCCGCCCGCTGTCGATGGTCGAGGAGCCGTTGCGGAATCTGGGCGTGGAGGTTGTTTCCAACGGCGGCATGTTGCCGGTAGTGGTCAGGGGGCCGTTGCGCGGTGGTGAGACGGTGGTCGACGGTTCGACCAGTTCGCAGTTCGTGTCGGGCCTGCTGATGGCCCTGCCGCTGGCTGCGGGCGATACTACGCTTCGGGTGCGCAACCTTAACAGCAAACCGTATGTGGATATGACTATATTGCTGCTGGAACGGTTCGGTGTAAATGTGGGGCATGCCGACTATGAGGAGTTTTTTATCGAAGGAGGGCAGCGATACACTCCGTGCGACTATACTGTCGAGGGAGATTGGAGCGGGGCGTCGTGCCTTCTGGTGGCCGGTGCTGTCGCGGGCGAGGTTACGATACGCAACCTCAATCCGCTTTCCACTCAGGCAGATGCCGCTATAATCGAAGCGTTGTCGCGTTGCGGGGCCAGTATCGTGACCACGACCGATTCGGTGACGGTGTCGCGCCAGGAGTTGCACCCATTTGAGTTCGACGCCACACATTGCCCCGACCTGTTCCCGGCGTTGGCGGCCCTCGCTGCATGCTGTGACGGGGTATCGGAGATCAGGGGAGCTCACAGGCTCGTGCATAAGGAGAGTAACCGCGCGCAGACCATTGCGCAAGAGTTCGGCAAATTGGGGATTACGATAGAAGTCGAGGATGGCGACCTGATGCGGATCGAGGGAAGAGTCGTGGGGACGGGGACGGTGGATAGCCATAATGACCACAGGATAGCCATGGCGCTGGCCATATTGGGTTTGCGTAGCGAAGGCGGCATTATCATCGGGGGAGCAGGGGCGGTGGCCAAGTCATATCCCGCATTCTGGGCCGACCTCGATAAATTGAGGGCCGGGGCGGACAAAGGAAATGTCTAAATTTTCTTTTTCGGTATGTCGACGTGCAGGAACGGGTTTAGGTATGCCGGTGTGGAAGAACCTGCGCATAGTGTATCCAGATATTGATTTATCCGACATCCGTGCACTCGTAGCCACAGTCCGACGAGTCCGCGTCTGTGCCGGGAGAGAAGCTATACAGATTTAAAGTAAGGCCGGAAGATGCGGTGAATCATGGTTTTTTCAAAAAAATACAACTCTTCCTCAGGGAACGGGCCATCAATCTAAACAGACAAGCGTGTCGGAAAGAGATAAAATATTGATCCGTGCATCGTGGGTAAGCACGATAGGCAATGCCGTGTTGTCGGCGTCGAAGGTGGCGGTGGGCTTGTGGGCGGGTAGCCTTGCGGTGCTGGGCGACGGGATCGACTCGGCCACCGATGTGATCATATCGGTGCTGATGATCGTCACGGCGCGCATAGTTGTCAAACCTCCGAGCCGAAAGTACGCATTCGGCTACGAGAAGGCCGAGGGTATAGCCACAAAGGTGCTGTCGCTGGTTATCTTCTATGCCGGGGTACAGATGCTGGTTTCGTCGATAGGCAGTCTGGTGTCGGATGAGCCCAAGGAGTTACCCGGTACGCTCGCCATATGGGTGACGCTGTTTTCGATAGCAGGGAAACTCGGTCTGGCGCTTTACCAATACCGTGAAGGGAAAAGGGTGGACAGCGCATTGCTGAAAGCCAACGCCATCAACATGCGTAACGACGTGTTGATATCGGCGGGAGTCCTCGTAGGATTGGGGTTCACATTCATACTCGATATGCCGGTGTTGGATACGGTTACTGGCCTGGCTATAAGCCTGTTCATAATAAAATCGTCGGTCGGGATCTTCATGGAGTCGAGCGTGGCACTGATGGACGGAGTGAAGGACGAGACGGTTTATGAAAGGATATTCGAGGCTGTGGAACGGGTTCCCGGAGCGAGCAACCCCCACAGGGTGCGTTCACGCCAGATCGGCGCGATGTATATGATAGACCTCGATGTGGAAGCCGACGGCAACATCACGCTCAACGAAGCGCACCGCATTGCCGACCAGGTGGAGAAGAGCATACGCGAGTCGGTGGAGAACGTCTACGACATAGTCGTGCATATCGAGCCGCGAGGCAAACACCACGACCGCGAACAATTCGGGGTAGATAAAAACATGATGGAATGAACTCTTTCGGGCGGATATTCAGGGTGAGTATATTCGGCGAATCGCATGGCGAGACGCTGGGGGTTGTGGTGGACGGCGTCAGGCCGGGACTTGCGTTGAAAGCGCGGGATTTCGAGGCCGACCTTGCGAGGCGCCGCAGCGGAGAGCGCGGGACTACCCCGCGCCGCGAGTCCGACGTACCGCATGTAGTCTCGGGCATATACGAGGGACACACCACCGGAGCGCCGCTCACCATCATGTTCCGCAATGAAGACACGCGTCCGGGCGACTACTCGGCATTGGCTGCCCATCCGCGTCCGTCTCATGCCGACTGGACCGCCCGCGTGAAATATGGCGGATGGAACGACCCGCGCGGGGGAGGACATTTTTCGGGCAGGGTCACACTCGGACTTGTGGCCGCCGGGGTGGTGGCGAAAAAGATGCTCGACGGTGTGGCTATTTCGTCGCGTCTCGTCGAAGTGGGCGGATGCAGCGACGGAGAACGTTTTTCGGAGGTGGTGGAAGACGCAATGAGGGATGGCGATTCGGTGGGAGGTGTTGTGGAGTGTGTGGCGGATGGAGTGTGCGCCGGATTGGGAGAACCGTTTTTCGATTCGGTGGAGAGTGTCGTGGCGCACCTGCTGTTCTCGATCCCTGCGGTAAAAGGCGTGGAGTTCGGCGCGGGATTCGCTTCGGCCGCAATGCGCGGCTCCCAGAACAACGATCCGATAATCGACGCGTCGGGAAGAACCTCGTCGAACAACGCGGGAGGTATCACGGGCGGCATAACCAACTCCAACGCTCTGGTGGTAAGGGCTGCTATTAAACCCACCCCCAGCATATCGCTTTCCCAGGTCACATTCGACACCTCCAAAGGCCGCATGGAAGAACTTCGCATAGCAGGGCGCCACGACGCATGCATCGCCTTGCGTGCCGGAGTCGTGGTCGAGGCCGCCGTGGCCATAGCGCTCGCCGATATGAAAGGCACAGGCACTCTTTGACCCAAAGTCCGTTCGCCTGCTATCCCGTTTGCATATTAAGAAGTTGTTTTGAATTTATTAATATCCTCTTTTCTGAGCTTTCCCGCGGTGTGATTCGTTAAAAGGGGCCGCTATTCGCCTCATCCCACCGTGGGAAATCATCCAAAACGATATAAAATTCTCGTTAACAAATCCAAACAGTTCCTAAGAAACTTGTAGGAGATTTAAATAATTTCTGAACTTTATCAGGTTCTGAGAGCCATGCAAAGAGATTGGATCGTATGCGACGGCAACCCCGCACTGATCGTGCTTTTTCTGGGCTGGGGCGCGGGCCCCGGGATAGTGGAACATATACGCCCTGCGGGGTGCGACGTGCTGTGCCTGAGCGACTACCGCTCTATCGAACCTTTATCCCGCAACGACATGACGGGTTACAGCAGGGTCGTCGTCGCGGGGTGGTCGTTCGGGGTGTGGGCGGCTGAACAGGCGCTATGCGACCTTCCGCCGGAGATGCTCCCCGACAGTGCCGTGGCCTTTTGCGGTTCGCCGTTTCCGGTAGACAGGCGCTATGGCATCGACCCGCGGCGCATGGCGGTGACTCTGCGCGGATTCCGGGCGGGAGGGATGGACGAATTCCTGAGGCGCACCTACGGGGTGTGGTACGATCACCTGGCACCGCAATTTCCGGTGCGCCCGGTCGCGGAACTGATCGACGAACTCGAAATACTGGCTGTGGAGTCGCAGCGGCCCTACTCTCCTTCGATAGCGTGGGACCGTGCCGTAATAGGAGCCGGCGATGAGATTTTCCCGCGCGAAAACCTCGAAAATTATTGGCTGGAGCGGGCGGAAGTGTTACCTTTGCCCCATTATCCGTTCGGGGACGAAACGGCAATAACGAGGATGATTTGACGACCGATAAAAAATTAATACAGAGGCGGTTCGAGGCTAATTTCGAGCACTATAACGCATTGGCGCATGTCCAGCAGCAGATTTGCGGGCAATTGGCCTCTGCCATAGCCTCGCACCGCCGCATGCCGTTCCTGTCGGGCTATGAGGTGGGAGCCGGCACAGGTTTCCTCACGCGTCATTTGGTGGAGGAGTATCCTCTCACGCGCTGGGTGTTCAACGACCTGTCGCCTGCCGCCGCCCCGTTTCTCGATCCTCTGACTGGCGGCCTCGATGCCTGCTACCTGTGGGGTGACGCCGAGGAGCTCCCGTTTCCCGACGCTCCGGACATCGTGGCATCGGCCTCTACCGTGCAGTGGTTTGGTGACTTGAGCCGTTTTGTCCGGAGGGCGTCGCAGGCTATGAGGCCGGGGGCGATGTTGGCCTTGTCGACTTTCGGACCCGGCAATTTTGTCGAGATATTGCGTCTCACGGGTCAGGGCCTCGAATACCACGATGAACCGCAACTCAGAACCATTATGCAACGTAATGGCTTCAGTGTCGAATATTTTCACGACTATAGCCATACGCTTTGGTTCGACACCCCGCTTGAGGTGCTACACCATATACGTGCCACGGGGGTCAACTCGCTTTCCGTTACTCCATGGACCAAGGGCCGTCTCGTGGAGTTCGAGCACGATTATACCGCTCATTTCGCCGGCTCAGGCCATGGCCGGTTGCCGCTGACCTACAACCCTGTGCTAATCGTTGCCCATCGGACGCATCGCGTCTTTTGACACTATTTTGCCCCAGGAAGCTGTTTAAATTCGGCAATTCCTTAGCCGTCGTTGCCGCAGGTCGGGCCTCCGGCTTCGACGGGCACATCGCATTATTCCACCCGGAACCAGTCGACGTCGACCCAGCCGCTGTCGTTGTTGCGGAACGGGCGGGTGATGTAGAGCCCCACCTTGGCGCCGATCCAGAGACCCTCGCGGCCCTTGAACTCGCTGCCCAACACCTTGAAATCCACATTGTCTGTGCTGTACGAAAATGTGCACATGCCTCCGCGACGCACCTCGACCCGCAGGTAGAGCGTAGACGCGGCAGCCACCCCGACACTACCCTTCGATACCTCACGCCCGCCGCCGTCGGCCTTCATGCAGACGTTTTGCGACAGCGTCCATCCATCCTTGCCGCCGGTTACGGCCAGCGTCGCATAGTTGCGGCCCATGACCACGAGCCCCATCTCCTCGCCCGGCTTATCCCGCAACGGATGGAAATCGACCTTGGCCGTGGCAGTAAATTCGTCCGTGGGGGTCTTCTGCAACAGCAGATTGCCGGCATCCCAAAGGTTAGTACCGGCATTTTCGGCCGAATAGAGCCTCAGCAAACCTTTCGCGGTGTGGCAAAAATACCACAGCGGACTGGGCGCAGCATGCCACTGCCACTGTAAACCGAGCGTCGGGGAGTTGAATTCGTCGCTGTCGGCAGGCGTCGAAACCGGATAGCTGCGCGACGTGCGGGGCTTGCGGAAAGTCTCCACCGGTTCGCCGCATCCCTTGCCCTGGAGGTCGACGCCGATAACCGGCCAGCCGTCGGTCCACTGCATTGGCTGGAGATGGACCACCCGCCCGTAGAAGAATTTATCCTGGAAGTGCATGAACCAATCCTCTCCAGCGGCCGTAGTGACCCAGCCGCCCTGGTGGGGCCCGTTGACCGCCGTGGAGCCCTCGGCCATCACCACGCGCCGCTCGTAAGGCCCATAGGGGGTTTTCGACCGCAACGCGATCTGCCAGCCCGTGGCAACACCGCCCGCGGGGGCGAATATATAGTAGTAGCCACCGCGCTTATAGAACTTGGGGCCCTCGACCGTGGGATCCTCCTCGTGGCCGTCGTAGACGATGCGCGAAGAGGTGGCGCTGCCCAGCGAGGCGTCGAGTTCGAAGATGCCCAGCACGCTCTTGGTACCCGCCCGGCTCCCGGCATAACCATGCACCACATAGAGCCGCCCGTCGTAGTCCCACAACGGACAGGGGTCGATGATGCCCGCGCCGGGCTTCACATTGACCGGGCTGCTCCACTCGCCCATAGGGTCGGTGGCCGTAAGGACCATGACCCCCAGATCGGGATCACCGTAAAAAATATAGAACATCCCCCGGTGGTAACGTATGCTCGGAGCCCAGACCCCCTTGCCGTGGCCTATCGCAGGCCCCTGGTACGTGTCGGCCCAGCGTTTCAACGCATGGTTGACAATGCGCCAGTTGACCAGGTCGCGCGAATGAAGGATAGGCAGCCCCGGCAGACAGTTGAAACTCGACGCAGTAAGGAAATAGTCGTCTCCCACCCGGCACAGATCGGGATCGGAATAGTCGGCGTCGATGACCGGGTTGCGGTAGGTGCCGTCGCCACGGTCCGCCACCCATACCTTCGATACGAAACGTTCCTGGGCCGAAACCAAGGGTAAAAGGAACAACGCCCCGAAAAACAGAACAACTCTTCTCATAAATATCGTGATTATACTATAACCCGTTGTGCATTAATAAAAACGAGGCATTAAAGTCTCATTTGTATGAAAACCAGCTTTGCTTTGTAAAGCTGTCGGCCCGCAGCCACCCGGTGCGGAGGGCCGGATATCTCGCTCTGGCTGCGATATTCAGAAACTGTTTAAAAATGTTACGGGATTATTTTTCGCATAGGTATTAATATACATATCTACACCATCTGTATTTTCCGGCCCGGTGTCCCCTCCCGTGGCGTGGATTGTAACTGCCTGATCCGGATCAGCCTCATATCAAAAGACTATGCGTAAATTTTGACTTCGGTCTCGCCGGAGAGTACCCGCAAGGCGTTTTCGGCCAGGGCTTCGAGTTCGTTTTCGCCGGGAAGTACCGCTACGGGAGCCACCCACGAGATGCGTTTGCGGATATAGTCGTTTACAAAGTCGTTATGGGCGATGCCACCGGTGAGGATTACCGAATCGACGTCGCCGCACAGGGTCGCGGCCATCGCGCAGATCCACTTCGAGACGTTGTAACACATAGCTTCGAGCACCAACCGCGCCCGGGCGTCGCCGGCGCTTACGCGGCGGATGATCTCCGTTGTGTTGTTGGTGTCGAGGTGCGCCACGAAACCGCCTTTGCCGCAAAACATGCGGCGGACCTCATAGCGGTCGTACAGGCCGCTGAAACAAAGGTCGACCACGGCGCCCCAGGGCAACGAACCGCTGCGTTCGGGACCGAAAGGCCCTTCGCCATCCAGAGCGTTGTTGACGTCGACAACCTTGCCGCGGCGATGTGCGCCTACCGAGACCCCGCCGCCCATATGAGCTATGATGAGGTTCATATCCTCATACTTGCGCCCGCAACCCGCAGCGTACATACGCCCCATGGCCTTCTGGTTAAGGGCATGGAATATAGACACACGGCCTATTGCGGGATGTCCCGTCAGGCGGGCAACGTCGTCGAGCTCGTCGACGACAACCGGATCGGCGATATATGCGTGGACTCCTATCGCGTCGGCGATATCGCGGGCAATCAGTCCGCCCAGGTTAGACGCATGCTGGCCGAACAGACCCACACCCAGATCCTCGGCCATAGTGTCGTTGACCTCGTAGACCCCCGACGGGATGGGCTTTATGAGTCCTCCGCGACCTATAACCGCATCGAGAGTGCGGTAGTCGAACCCGTTGACCGCCAAAGCCTCCAGAACCAACTCCTTGCGGAACGAAAACTGTGACGCTATGTCGGGGAAAACCGCCAACTCCTCAGAGGTGTGGCTAATGCTGAGTTCGAGCAGTTTATCGCGGTTTTCGAAAAGTCCCACCTTTGTCGAAGTCGATCCCGGATTGATGGCTAATACTTTGTACGACATGTATTTATCCTTTCATTTAAAACAATTTGATTCCTCGCGGAGAAATGCCCTGAAACATATTCCGGGCAGCGGTCAGGTAGCGTCACGCACGATATCTTACTCCACGCTCAGGCACGCCAGGGCAATGGAATAGAGTTTCGAAGCACGCGTGTCGCCGCGCGAGGTAAGCACACACGGTGCCGATGTCCCGGCCACAATGCCCGCCAGCTCGGCCCCCGCGAACTTGGTGCACGCCTTGAAAAATACGTTGGCCGAATCCAGATTCGGGAAGAGCATGCAGTCGGCATCGCCCGCCACGCCGTTGCCCCGGAATTTCTTGGTCTGGGCCACCTCGTGCGAGATAGCGATGTCGACCGACAGCGGGCCGTCCACTTCGACGTCGCCCAGCTGGCCGCGGTCGCCCATCTTCGATAATATGGCCGCGTCGACACATGAGGCCAGGCCGGGAGACATAACCTCGGTCGGCGCAATGAAAGCGATCCTGGGCCTTGCAACCCCGAGGGTGTTGGCCACACGGCGAAGGTAAACCGCAATGGCGGCCTTCTGGCCGATGTCGGGATTGGGAATAATGGCAATGTCGGATATGACCAGCAACTTGTGGTAAGCCGGTATCTCCATCACTGCCACATGGCTCAATACACCCTTCGGCGGCAACAGCCCCCACTCCTTGTTCAGTATCCCGCGCATATATTTGTCGGTGGACACCAATCCCTTCATAAGCACATCGCCCTCGCCGCCGGAAACCATCCGAACAGCCTTTTCGACACACCTGACATCGGAGGTTTCGTGCACGATCTTAAACCTCGACACGTCGATACCCTCCTGCCGGCAAACATGGCCGATCTCGTCGCTGTCGCCGATAAGCGTCACATCGGCAATGCCCGCTTCAACTGCATCGTTCACTGCTTCGAGCGTGTGCGAATCCTGGGCATACGCTGCGATCAAACGGCGGCGCCTACCGGCCCTCGCCGCATCTATCAATTCAGCCAACTTTTTCATAAGTATAATTTTAAGAAACTGTTTAAAAATATTACCGAAGTTATTTTACATCTGTTTGTCGATGATTTTTTGTGGAGGAATGAGGCGAATAGCGGCTCCTGTTTAACGAATTCCACCGCGAAAAAGCGCGGCAAACAGCAGGAAAAGAACAAGATTAGTATTTTTAAACAGTTTCTAAGTAATTTCAAACAATTAATGATCTATTTTATTCGGTCTTTTTCGGTCATCTTTTCCCGCCGTCACTGCTAAGAAACTGTTTAAGAATATTTCTCTCGTTCTTTTCCACCTCTTCCCGTTATTCTTTTCCGCCGGCATTTGCTCCATACTCCCGATATGCAGCTTCATTCCGGCGAAAAACACTACCAGGAATATATGAAAAATAACTTCGGTAATATTCTTAAACAGTTTCTCGATTTGCCACCGGCAAACCTGCGCTTGCCGCCGAAAAATCTGCTCCGCAAACGCCTCGAAAAAATACACCATTAATTATTTATCAATTACTTATAAAAAGCATCGTGATTTTTGTCGTTACATCCGCTGCACAAATAAATATGCCATGAGGCTAAGAAACTGTTCCTTAATATGGACACAAGCCTACATCCTGCAAATATACGAAAAACCGGGGGCAATCGTACTCTCCTGAAGGCAAAATATCCCTCGGGGGCATTCAAATATAGAAAAAAAACAGGATTTTTGGAAACATCGAAATTAATACATAACTTTGCCTATGTTACGAAGAGGGTTCCGGTCTGTTCAGGTCGGGATTCTCTCTTTTTGGTTTTTATAGGCAAAGCAGCAGCCCCCGGAAAAGCGTGATCAAAGGGGGTTTTACATTAACGATAATTTATATGGCATCGGAAATCACATACCTGACTGAAGCAGGTTATCAGAAACTTAAACAGGAGCTCGAACATTTGCGTTCGGTGGAGCGTCCGGCGGTGTCGGCCATGATTGCCGAAGCGCGAGACAAGGGCGACCTTTCGGAAAACGCCGAATACGATGCCGCCAAGGAGGCGCAGGGAATGCTCGAAATGCGTATTGCCCAGATGGAAGATACGCTGGCCAACGCACGTATCCTCGATGAGAGCCGGGTCGACACGAGCCGGGTGCAGATATTAAACCGTGTAACGCTGAAGAACCTTGCGACCGGCAAAACGGTGGAGTACACCCTGGTGTCGGAGCATGAGGCCAACCTCAAAGAGGGTAAACTGTCGACCAGCACTCCGATAGCCAAAGCACTGCTGGGGAAACGCAAAGGCGATAAAGTCGAGATAACGGTTCCGGCCGGCGTGCTGAATTTCGAGATACTCGATATTTCGATGTAGATGCCCTGCTTCTGTAAGCCTGCGGGATGGCGTCTGTGTGCACAATGTGATAGTCTGCCTGATTTTCCTGAGGGAAGTAGTTGCAAATTATTTTAGGGCTGTTTTTTATAAAAACAGAGGAGCATGGTGGTACTATGTGACGAAATTTTTGTAGAAAAGAGGCCAAAAAGAAACGATCCTTAAATATCACAATTATGGACATTACACTTGCTGCGCTTTCGGGTGATGCCAGACAGGAGCACGACCTTCTGGGGTATATGGATGTACCTGCGGAATATTATTTCGGGATACAAACCCTCAGGGCCCTGGAGAATTTTCACATAAGCCGCGTAAGGCTCCATTTTTTCCCGGAGCTGATCAGGGCCCTGGCCGATGTCAAGCAGGCCGCGGCAATGGCCAACCGTGACCTGGGTTTGATGGACGGTGCGGTAGCCGGCGCCATAATCGGGGCTTGTGAAGAGATCAGGGATGGTAGGTTGCATGAGCATTTTGTGGTGGATATGGTGCAGGGCGGAGCGGGCACTTCGACCAACATGAATGCCAACGAGGTGATAGCCAATCGTGCGTTGGAGTTGCTGGGCTATAAGAGGGGAGAGTATAAGCACTGCCATCCCAACAACCACGTCAACCTGTCGCAGTCGACCAACGACGCCTATCCCACGGCGGTGAAGATCGCCCTGATCCGCAGCATCGAGAAGCTGGTATCGTCGTTGAAATGGCTTACCGATGCGTTCCACGCCAAAGGTAACGAGTTTTCGGACGTGATCAAGATGGGGCGCACGCAGTTGCAGGATGCCGTGCCGATGACTTTGGGGCAGGAATTCGAGGCTTATGCCGCCACGCTGACCGAGGAGGTGGAGCGCCTTGAGCAGAACCTGAAGTTGTTTCTTGAGGTGAACATGGGGGCCACGGCAATCGGCACGGGGATCAACTCCGATCCGGATTATTCGCCGTTGTGCATCAAGTATCTGCGCCAGATCACGGCGCTGCCTGTAGTCGCGGCGTCGAATATGATCGAGGCTACAAGCGATACAGGATCGTTTGTGATGAACTCCTCGGCGCTGAAGCGGCTTGCGGTGAAATTGTCGAAAATATGCAACGACCTGCGTTTGTTGTCGTCGGGGCCGCGGACCGGGTTTAACGAAATAAACCTGCCGCCGATGCAGCCTGGAAGTTCGATCATGCCGGGCAAGGTCAACCCGGTGATTCCGGAGGTTGTCAACCAGATAGCATACAAGGTTATAGGCAACGACCTTACGGTGACTATGGCTGCCGAAGCGGGCCAGTTGGAGTTGAACGTTATGGAGCCTATCATCGTACATTCGATATTCGAAAGTATAGAGATGTTGTCAAACGGCATGAATACGCTAAGGGACAAGTGTATAGTGGGGATAACCGCCAATAAGGAGGTTTGCCGGGCTATGGTATATAACAGCATAGGTCTGGTCACGGCGTTGAATCCCTATTTGGGTTATGAGGCTTCGAGCGAACTGGCGCAAACTGCACTCGCCACAGGTAAAGGCATTTACGATCTGGTGCTCGAAAAAGGACTGATGAGCCGTGAAGAGCTCGATAATATACTGCGGCCCGAAAATATGGTGGTTCCGCGCAAGTTTCTCCGCAAATAACAGTAGAGTGGGGAATAAGAAGCTGTTTTGAATTTATTAATCTCGTTCTTTTATTCTCTTTTCCGCGCTTTCCCGCGGTGTGGTTCGTTAAACAGGGGCGCTATTCGCCTCATCCCACCGCGGGAAATCATCGGCAAAACGATATAAAATAATCTCGTTAACAAATCCAAACAGCTTCTAAGTAATTTCAAACAATTAATGGTCTATTTTATCCGGTCTTTTCCGGGCATCTTTTTCCAGCATCAATGCTAAGAAACTGTTTAAAAATATTTCTCTTGTTCTTTTCCACCTCTTCCCGTTATTCTTTCTCCATATTCACGATATGCAACTTCATACCGGCGAAAAACGCTACCGGGAATATGTGAAAAATAATTTTGGTAATATTTTTAAACAGTTTCTCGATTTGCCGCCGGAAAATATGCTCCGTAAACGCCTCGGAAAAATGTACCATTAATTATTATCAATTACTTAAATGTGTAGTGCGGTGGAGATATAGAACCTGTTTAAATTTCACATGTAGATAAGTGGAACGGACAGATGTGGTTTACGGATGGCAGGGTGGTGAGGCTCTGGTGATGGTAGGGTAGAGGACATGATTGTTTTGAATGGCAGGCGGTATGGTTTTTTAAAAATTAGCCCCTATGGCTTTATTGTGGGGATATGATATTATGTTGGGCGGATTATTTCAGAGTCTGTCTGATTTTCCTGCGGAAAAAGGATTTAAGTGGATTCCGGGATCTATTTTTGCGTGAAAATAGAGGCGCATGGCTGTCCTGTGTAACGGTATTTTCACACAAAAGCACTCGGAAAAACTTACAACACTTTGCATGGGAAAATCAGACAGATTATCAGGAGAAGTGAGGGCAAACGACAATGGAAAATGACGATAAGCGATATTCCGGTGGGAATGGAATGGCCCGGCCGCTGTTCCCCGAGGAGATTGTCTCGCTGAAAAAGTTGTTCAGCGGCGACAGGATATTGTGGGTCATCATTGCCGCACTGATCGTCTTCTCGACCCTTATCTCCCTGTCGGCCACCGCTGTGAAGTCCTATTCCGAGGGCAGGGAGGTTTCATACTATTTTATAAAACATGTGCGTTTCCTGCTGGCGGGGCTTCTGGCGATGTGGATCACATCGCGGTTCAACTACCAGTTTTTTTACCGTTTTACCACTTTTGCATTCATAGCTTCGCTGGGTTTGGTGGGGCTTACATTTTTCAGTGCGACTACCTCGTCTGTAAATGAAGCCCATCGTACGGCCAAGATACTCGGGTTCGAATTCCAGCCGGCCGATTTTCTCAAAGTTGCCCTGGTGATGGTCATGGCGCGCATACTTGCCCGTCGTCAGAAGGATATATACAAACTGGCGTTATTGCCCGACCTCACGCCTGGCGGCTGGCGGCGCAACCGGCGGCGCAACCTGGACATATTGTTCGACTCCACGCTGCCGATCCTTTTCCCCGTTGCCATAGCTTGCCTTTTTATGTTCCGCGGGGGACTTACGACACCAGCCATGACCTTCATGACGTGTTGGATCATGCTTTACATAGGACGTGTCAAGGGGGGGCAATTGTGGAAGTTGATGTTTATAGTGGTTATGCTGGCTACGCTGGCAGTGGGAACTATGGCTGCTTTCGGGGTGGGGCGTGCCCGCACCCAGGTCAACCGCATAACCCAATTCGTGGGAGCCGAGCCGGTATTCAAGTCGGGCAGAACGCTGACCAAGGAAGAGGCCGAACAGCGTGAAAAGGACAAGGCGTTGCAGGGCGAGATGGCCAAAGTGTCGATAGCATCGGGGGGACCTTTCGGAGTCGGGCCGGGCAACAGCACCATACGCCGCGCGCTCCCTCTGCCTTTTTCCGATTTTGCTTACGCGTTTGTAGTGGAAGAATATGGCATGGTTGGGGCATTCATACTGCTGATGCTGTATCTTTGGCTGTTTTTCCGGTCGATAATGATCTTCCAGCGTTGCGGTACGGCCTATCCGAGCTTTCTGGTGCTGGGATTGGGGCTTTTGCTGACAATACAAGCGTTTGTCAACATGCTGGTGTCGGTGCGGTTGTTCCCTATAACGGGCCAGAATCTTCCTCTGGTCAGTGCAGGGGGTACTTCGATAATATTGACCGGCATAACCCTCGGCATGATACTTGGGGTCAGTCGCCAGATGGAGGAAAAAACGATAGATACCCCGAAAGGGGAGTCGTTGCTCGATAAGAACTGAATCCGGTCGCTGCCGCCCGACGGGTGGGACCGGCAAGGACCTAAACACTATGCATGGTGCCGGAAAAGTCCGGATAATAAAGTTCAGATAAGTTATGAATGGTAAAAAATATAAAGTTATACTAAGCGGCGGAGGTACCGGCGGGCATATTTACCCTGCGGTGGCTGTAGCCGAAGCTCTCGAACGGCGGCTGGGCGACGGTGTGGAGATACTCTTCGTGGGAGCCGAAGGCAAGATGGAGATGACCCGGGTTCCGGCATTGGGTTACAGGATCGTCGGATTGCCGGTGGCAGGATTTCACCGTAAGGAACTGTTGCGCAATTTGTCGTTGCCGGCCAAGGTGTGGCGGAGTGTCCGTCTGGCGCGGAAGGTGCTCGACGATTTTGGCGCCGACATCGCGGTTGGCTTCGGAGGTTACGCGAGCGCCCCGGTGCTGTGGAGCGCGCAGAAGATGGGTATCCCGACACTGATCCAGGAGCAGAACTCATATGCCGGAGTCACGAACAAGATACTCGCGCGGCGCGCGGGAATGGTGTGCGTGGCTTACGAGGGCATGGAACGGTTTTTTCCGTCATCGAAGATAAGTATGACCGGCAATCCGCTAAGGGGAGGGCTGCTCAAGGCGCTTCCCCCGAAGAAGGAGGCGCTGGAGTATTTCGGCCTTTCGGACGACCGTCCCGTGATATTGGTAGTCGGGGGAAGCCTTGGCACGCGCACGCTGAACGAGATGGTAAAGCACAGCGTAGACGAGATCATCGTCGACCGCAAGGTGCAGGTGGTGTGGCAGACGGGTAGTTTCTACCACGACGAGATGCACCGCTATATGGACGGCAATTACAGCGAGGGCGTTTGGTACGGGCCTTTTATCGAACGTATGGACCTGGCGTATGCCGCGGCCGACGTCGTGGTTACACGTTCGGGGGCCTGTACGGTGTCGGAGTTGAGCCTGGTGGGAAAACCCGTTATATTCATCCCCTCGCCCAATGTAGCCGAGGATCATCAGACCAAAAACGCCATTGCCCTGGCAGGCAAGGGAGCCGCACTCATAGTCAGGGACGAAGAGGCGGTGAAGCGGGCGATGAAAGAGGCGGTGGCGCTGGCCCTCGACCGGCGGCGGTGCGAAGAGTTGAGTTGTTCGATACGGGCGTTCGCTCGTCCCGATGCGGCGGATAGCGTCGCCGGGCATATTATAGATATCCTGGAGAGCTCCCGTGGGGCCGCTCCGGACTAGGGCGTGTCAGCATAAATCCGCACGTTCGTTTTCCTGGCGGTTTTGGGTTCTACCGCATGAAATTTTATCACCAATGGAACCCTGTTGCCTCAAAAATTTCTCTTGTAAGTGATTGATAATAATTAATGGTGTGTTTTTTCGAGGCTTTTCCGGAGCAGATTTTTCGATGGCAAGCACAGGTTTGCCGGTGGCAAATCGAGCATTGACGGCGGGAAAAGATGCCCGAAAAAGACCGAATAAAATATACCATTAATTGTTTGAAATTACTTATAACACAAAACCGCCTTACTGAACCCAAACATACGGCTTTATGCTAACACACCCAAAACAGAATAGACGATGGCAGATAACGATATTATTTTCGGGATACGTCCCGTGCTCGAAGCGATAGAGTCGGGGCGCCCGATAGAAAGGATCCATATCCGTAAGGAGCCCGGCGGGCTGTTGCTCGAAGAGTTGCGCGAACTGTGCCGCACACGGGGGCTGCTCTTGCAGGAGGTTCCGGTGGAGAAACTCAACCGCCTGACGCGCGGCAATCATCAGGGCGTGGTGGCGCGGATGCCCGTTATCGAATACGCCGATATCACATCGGTGTTGGAGTCGTTGCCCGAAGGCGAGGTGCCGTTGGTGGTTTTGTTCGATGGGGTTACCGACGTGCGTAATTTCGGAGGGATCGCCCGTAGCGCCGAGTGTGCCGGGGCGCATGCGTTGGTGGTGCCGGTGAAAAATGCCGCGCCGGTCAACGCCGATGCGGTTAAAAGTTCGGCCGGAGCGCTTTCCAGGATCCCGGTGTGCAGGGTGGGTAGTCTGCGCAACACGCTTAAAGCGTTGCAAATGTCGGGTCTGCAAATAGTATGTGCCACCGAAAAATCACGCAGGACGCTTTATGAAGCCGACCTGAGACGCCCTACGGTGCTTGTGCTGGGCAACGAGGAGAGCGGCATATCGAATGAAATATTGAAGATGAGCGACGAGCGTGTCTCGATCCCGATGCGGGGAGCGATACAGTCGTTGAACGTGGGGGCTGCTGCCACTGTAATGTTATTCGAGGCAGTACGGCAAAGGTGTGAATAAATACGGCCGGTAATACTTCCCATAAGAGCCCCGGGCGGATTGTTCATCTAACGATTGTTCCGAAGGGATCTTCTAAATTGGTAATGTGTCCAAAAACAGTTGGTAATTGACCGGCTGATACTCACAAAAAATAATCTGAGCCCTCCCACGGTGCCCGGAGTAGGTTTTGCGAAGCTTTATGGATGTTTTATCGGCTTTATCTTTATATAGCACAACCCCTACCATCTATGTCATTCCATGCCTCCCGCCTTATATGATCTCCATTTTTCGAGCACGCGGCCCATGTCCTCCGGTGGATCGCTTTCGAAATAAACCTCATCACCCGTGGCCGGATGCACGAAACCGAGGCTGCGGGCGTGAAGCGCATGCCGGGGCATTACCTCGAAACAATTTTCCACAAACTGGCGGTAACGGGCGAACGTGGTCCCCTTCAGAATCCGGTCGCCGCCGTAACGCTCGTCGTTGAACAGCGGATGGCCCATGTGCTCCATATGAACACGTATCTGGTGAGTCCGTCCTGTTTCGAGGCGGCATTCCACCAATGTGACGTAACCGAAACGTTCCAGCACAGTATAGTGGGTCACAGCATGTTTCCCCGACGAACCATCGGCAAAGACCGCCATCTTCAACCTGTCGCGAAGGCTGCGCCCGATGTTACCCGTCACAATACCCTCGTCCGTGTCGAAATTTCCCCATACCAAAGCCACATAACGGCGCGATATGGTATGGTCGAAGAACTGCTTGGCCAGACGCACATGCGCCCGCTCGGTTTTGGCCACAACAAGTAAACCACTGGTGTTTTTATCTATACGATGCACCAATCCCGCCCTTGCATCGCCTTCACCGAACATAGGGACGTCCCTCAGGTGCCAGGCCAGGGCGTTAACCAGTGTGCCGTCGTAATTCCCATGTCCGGGGTGGACCACCATTCCCGCCGGTTTATTGACTATCAGCAGGTGGTCGTCCTCATATACGATATCGAGTGGAATATTTTCCGGTAATATTTCGAGTTCGCGGCGGGGATATGGTAGTACAATCGAAATTTTATCGAGAGGCTTAACACGGTAATTCGATTTCACCGCCTGCCCGTTGACGACTATGCTGCCCGCATCGGCCGCCGCCTGGATACGGCTACGCGAGGTTCCCTCCATACGGTTGGTGAGAAACTTGTCTATCCTCAACAGGCTTTGCCCTTTATCTACAATAAGGGCAAAGTGTTCGAATAACTCGTCCTGCTGTTCATCCTCACCCTGAAATATATCGTCTTCAAAACTCATCATCGGATCATCGTTATAATCGTGTGCTGCATCGTCAGCCGCAGTGTGGCATAGATAGAGCCTGGGGGCAGGAATAGATCGCGTAAAGGCGCCTACTCATCTTTGAGTGCCCTGTTTATTTCAGCTTCTATTTGTTGCTGTGCGGCAGCCTGACGTGCAGCCTGGTCCGAGGCGGTACCGCTGTCCCTGAGTTTGCCTTCGTCGACGGTAAGATGAAGCGTGACGCTCGTTCCCGGCACACACTTCAACCCGTAGAGAGGCGACTGGGTATAAACCCGTGCGGCAGGGCGCGAGAACAGATCTACTCCGTCATCATAAACCACATTGCCTATATTATAACCCACCTCCCAAAGACGGCTTTTGGCCTCGCGCAACGTTAGCCCCACAACTTTCGGTACCGATTGCACGGGTGCGTCGGAACTGCGGCCTACGATCAGCGTAATACCAGATCCGGCCTCTGCCTGCAATTTGGTCGCAGCCGTGATGGCCCTGCCCTGGAAACGCTCCTCAAGAATATAGTTGTTAGCCAGGTCGTTCTCGAAAATAAGACGGTCGATCTCCAGCCCGGCCGTTTCGAGGTTATTCTTTGCCTGGCGCAACGAAAACCCCGTGACATAGGGTATATCCACCATCCGCTGACGGTAAGAATTGACCGTCAGGAATATCCTGCGGCCCGACTTAACCCTGCTACCCGGGTCGGGACTCTGTTCGAGCACCACCCCGCCATCGAAAGCAGGGACATAGAGCGAGTCGGCCACCTCAAGTTTCAGCGAAGCACGACGGCCCGCACGACGGGCCTCATCCATTTTGGTCCCGCGAAAATCCGGCACCTCATGATAGGTGTTATGACGTGTAAAAAGGTTCAGCAACAACGAGACAACCACCAGAAACAACGTTATCGACACCGCCGCCAGCAAAATATTACCCACGACAGGATAGCGGCCGATCCATCCTTTTATCTTTTTCACAAACGACATGGCACACTAAATTTAAGAAGCTGTTTTGAATTTATTAATTTCGTTCTTTTATTCTCTTTTCCGCGCTTTCCCGCGGTGTGATTCGTTAAACAGGGGCCGCTATTCGCCTCATCCCACCGCGAGAAATCATCGGCAAAACGATATAAAATAATCTCGTTAACAAATCCAAACAGCTTCTAAGTGATTGGAATGGTTAATGGTATATTTTCCCGAGGCGTTTGCGGAGCAGATTTTTCAGCGGCAGGCGCAGGTTTGCCGGTGGCAAATCGAGCATTGACGCTGGAAAAAATACCCTTAAAAGGCCGAATAAAACATCCCGTTAATTGTTATAAATTGCCTATATGACAATCAATTATATATCTTACGATAAAACGTATCCCGTTCCACAGGTTCCAGACCGGCCGCCCTTGCCATACGCTCCAGTTCCGCGGGAGTCATGGCAGGCGCGTAATCTTCGGCACCCGCCAGCGAATATATCCTGGTCGTGTCGTCGATTGTGCCGTCTATATCGTCGGCGCCGAACGAAAGGGCCATTTCCGTAGCCACTTTGCCATACATCGGCCAGTAGGCTTTTATATGATCGAAGTTATCGAGGAAGATCCTCGACAAAGCCAACGTGCGCATATCTTCCACAATACCCACTTCACCCAGGGCTGACATGGAGTTGTTGGCCGAACGAAATTTCAACGGAATGAAAGCGTTGAATCCTCCCGTTTCGTCCTGCAATTCCCTCAATTCGGCCATGTGCGCTATACGGTGCTCCGGGGTCTCTACGTGGCCGTAAAGCATTGAAGCGTTGGTGGTCATGCCGAGCCTGTGTGCCTGCCGGTGCACTTCGAGCCATGTCGCGGCATCACATTTATCGGGGCAAATCCGGGCCCTTACCCCGGCATCGAATATTTCCGCCCCTCCACCGGGTATAGCCTCCATTCCCGCCTCTTTCAACTTCGATAACCCCTCGGGTAGAGTAAAGCCCGCCTTTTCGATCATATACGACAACTCGACCGCAGTAAAGGCTTTGACCGTAGCCCGTGGCAACACCGCCTTTATGCGCTTTATCAGGTCTATAAAATAGTCGAGTCCATGCTGCGGGTAAACCCCTCCCACTATATGCACCTCCGTCACCGGCTTATCGCGGTAACCTTCGGCGATGGCAGTCATTTCATCCGGGGAGAGTTCCCACGCCCCCGCCTCGCCATCGCGCCGGTGGTAGGAGCAAAAGCGGCACTCCATCACACACTTATTGGTGGGTTCGATATGGAAATTGCGGTTGTAATACACCTCACGCCCGCTCTTCTGCAACTTGATCCCATATGCCAACGCACCCAAAAGTGCAACCGGCGCCTCGCGGTACAACCACAGAGCCTCTTCGGACGATATCCTTTGACCGTCCCGGATCTTTTCCGACAAATAATCCTCACTCAGCATCCGGCAAAGGTACAAAGAAAGTATCTAAATTTACTACCTCCGCTCCGGCCGGGGCGCATTTGCCGATATTTTCGTTCATAGGATAAAAGCTGTATATTTGGTGCAGATATCGGCCTGCGTGCTATAAAGTTCAATATAACTAAAAATGAAGAAACGTATATTATTCGTTTGCCTGGGAAATATATGCCGCTCACCGGCAGCCGAAGGCATAATGCGCACGATAGTCGGGCGCGAAGGGTGTGAGGGCGGTTTTGAAATCGATTCGGCGGGAACTTATGGCGGCCATGCGGGGGAGTTGCCCGACCCCAGGATGCGTGCCGCGGCAAAGGAACGCGGCATAGACCTCGTACACCGTTCCCGCCGCTTCACGGCCGACGACTTCGACCGTTTCGACATGATCCTGACCATGGACGACAACAATTACGAAACGGTGCACCGCATGGCGCGATCGCCCGAAGATCGCCACAAGATATACCGCATGACACAGTTCTGCCGCCATTTCGAAGCCGACCACATTCCCGATCCATATTACGAAGGCAGGCGCGGATTCGAACATGTCCTCGACCTGCTCGACGACGCCTGCGAGGGGTTACTGGATCACGTCAGATGCAACCCCGGGAAATAGGCGTGCGGCATAATTGCCGGAAAGTATATAAAACGTCAGGGGGCGCTGTGTATTCACATCGCCCCCTGACGTTTTAGAAACTGTTAAATTACCATCTGGAAATATATGCAAACCCTTCAGGCCGGCTCTACTTCCCGGATATTTTAGCCCACGAATCCTTGAGACCCACGGTACGGTTGAATACCAACTTACCCGGAGCCGAATCAGGATCGGCACAAAAGTATCCTACCCTCTCGAACTGGAACTTGTCGCCCGGAGCGGCCGTCGCAAGCGAAGGTTCCATAAATGCCCTGACCGTAACCAGCGATTCGGGATTGAGGTAGTCCTTGAACGTCTTGCCCTCCTCCACGTCATCGGGATTCTCGCGAGAGAATAAACTGTTGTAAAGCCGCAATTCGCCTTCTATGGCCTCAGCCGCAGGCACCCAGTGTATAACTCCCTTGACCTTGCGCCCGTCGCTCGACTGTCCACCCTTCGACTGCGGGTCGTAAGTGCAAAGCAACTCTACAACCTCGCCAGAAGCATCGCGCACCACCTGGTCGCAACGCAACAGATAGGAATAACGCAGGCGCACCTCGGCTCCCGGCGAAAGGCGGTAATATTTTTTCGGGGGATCCTCCATG
Organism: Rikenellaceae bacterium; assembly: GCA_031552535.1. Taxonomy (GTDB): domain Bacteria; phylum Bacteroidota; class Bacteroidia; order Bacteroidales; family Rikenellaceae; genus JAVBMJ01. Next base: position 7,925 of record JAVBMJ010000046.1, on the reverse strand, counting down.
AAGTCGTCGCGGTCGATATATATTTCACGTGCGAATGCGACCTTGCGCATCCCTGCCGACTCGTCCTCGGGATTATTCACGCACTCTATCTCTTCGCTCTGGCCCTCGGGATAGTTTGTAATGGTCACCTTGAGCGGGTTTACCACCACCATCCGGCGCGACGCCGTGCGGTTGAGGTCCTCGCGCACACAAAACTCCAGCAATCCCAGGTCGATAACATTATCGCGTTTGGCCACCCCCACCTTTTCGGCAAAAGCGCGTATAGACCCCGGAGTGTAGCCCTTGCGGCGCAGGCCGCATATCGTAGGCATACGGGGGTCGTCCCATCCGCGTACGACGCCCTCCTGTACCAGTTGCAGCAACTTGCGCTTGCTCATCACCGTGTAGGTCAGGTTAAGGCGCGCAAATTCATACTGGTGGCTGGGGAAAATCCCCAATTCCTCTATGAACCAGTCATAAAGCGGCCGGTGGACATCGAATTCCAGTGTGCATATCGAATGTGTGATCCGCTCTATCGAGTCGCTCTCGCCGTGGGCGTAGTCGTACATCGGATATATACACCATTTGTCGCCCGTGCGGTGATGCTCCGTATGCAATATCCTGTACATTATCGGGTCGCGCATCAACATATTCGGATGAGCCATGTCTATTTTGGCTCTCAGCACTTTGGCGCCGTCGGGGAACTCTCCGGCCTTCATACGGCGAAACAAGTCGAGGTTCTCCTCCACACTGCGGTTGCGCCAGGGACTCCCGGTTCCAGGCACCGTCACCGTGCCACGCGAAGTGCGTATCTCCTCCTGTGTCTGGTCGTCGACATAAGCCTTGCCTTTCGCGATCAACTCTTCCGCCCACGTGTACAGTTGGTCGAAATAGTCGGAGGCATAGTACTCCCCCGCCCACTGGAACCCGAGCCAGCGCACATCCTCCTTGATCGAATCGACATACTCCACATCCTCCTTCACGGGATTCGTGTCGTCGAAACGCAGGTTGCACAGCCCACCGTAACGCCTGGCCAACCCGAAATTCAGACATATGCTCTTGGCATGGCCTATATGCAGGTATCCGTTGGGCTCGGGCGGGAAACGGGTATGGACCCTCGTTTCGCCGCGGGCTATGGCCCCTTCGATTATCTCTTCCAGAAAATTGAGCGGACGCTCCGCCGCCGGGGTAATCTCTTTCGTTTCGGACATATTATGGTGTCGTATTATTCAGAAGCTGTTTGGATTTGTTAACGAGATTATTTTATATCGTTTTGCCGATGATTTCTCGCGGTGTGATGAGGCGAATAGCGGCCCCTGTTTAACGAATCACACCGCGGGAAAGCGCGGAAAAGAGAATAAAAGAACGAGATTAATAAATTCAAAACAGCTTCTTAGCTACCGGTTGTTTGGCGCAATCTCCGGCCGCAACAGATGCTAACCGTCGCCACCCGGGCAAGTTGCTTAGCCGGAATCTATTTAACTATCGTCATTTCGTCGAGCAGATATCCTGCTCCGGCAAATTTGTCGATTATGAACAGCACATAACGGACATCGACGCTTATCGTGCGCTGCAGCGCCGGTTCGAAAGCGATATCACCGCTCATAGCTTCCCAGTTGCCGTCGAAAGCAAGGCCGATCAACTGACCCTTGCCATTCATAACCGGACTTCCCGAGTTGCCACCCGTGATGTCGTTGTTGCTCAGGAATCCTACCGGCACATCGCCCTTGTAGGCATAGCGGCCGAAGTCCTTGTTCTCATACAGCTCCTTCAACTTGGCCGGAACCGTAAACTCAACGGGATTGGCCGGATCCTCCTTGGCCATCACCCCGCTGAGTGTCGTGTAATAATTATACTCCACTGCATCGGCCGGCGAGTAAGGCAATATCTGCCCATAGGTGAGGCGGATCGTGAAGTTGGCGTCGGGGTAGAACTTCCTGTCGGGCTGCATCTCCATAAGTCCGGCGATAAACAGGCGGTGTCCGCGTGCAAACTCCTCATTCGGACCTGCGAGCACCGGAGCCAGCGAGTTGAATTTGGTGATCACCGACACGGCCAATTCCGTTCCCGGATCTTTTTTGACCGTCTCCTGATCCGGAGCTTCCAGCCACGCCTTCAGTTTGGCTTCATCGGCAAAGATCGAATTGTCGAACAGATGGTCTACATACTTGTCAATATCGCCGCCGAATTCAGAGTCTATCGTAGTGAAGAACGACGGCAGATCATCTTTAGCCAACGAATCCCTGACAATGGCGATCATCCGCTTGGCCACCTTGCGGTCCGTCGGGGCGTTATAGTCTTTGTAACTGTCGGCTGCCGTGGCTTTCATCTTCGAGACTATCGTTTTGAACCTCGCCCCGTCCGCACTCTGTATGGCGTATCCGGCCGACGAGAGCATCACCAGTTCGACGCCACGCATGAGCGCCTCGCTGTAGTACTGCTGCAGGGCTCTGGGTTTCAACGACTCTCTGACCCCGTTTTCGATCAGCGGCAGAGCCTCGCCGTATTTCTCCATCATCGTGGGGTTGGCTTCGAGCCACGAGCGGAAAGCATCCTCGATTGCAACCTTTTTGGCTTTGACGTTCAATTTCCGGAGGCCGCGGCTCATCCCGATGGAGTTTTTCCAGTAGTTCGACGACTGCGCATACTTCGAAGCGTATTGTATACGGACCTTGTCGCTCGCCGCCATATCTTTTTTCAATATCTCCTGACGCTCGCCACGAATGAATATGCGTATCGGATTGTCCTGGTTCAGTGTGCGGTCGATCTCCCACGAGGTCATATAGCGCTGTGTGGAGCCGGGGAACCCCATGATCATGGCAAAGTCGCCCTCCTTGTATCCTTTGAGCGATATGTCCAGATGGCTCGGAGCGTTGTAGGGCACATTGTCTTTGGAGTACTTCGCCGGGCGCCCGTCCTTGTCGGAATATACGCGGAACACCGAAAAATCGCCCGTATGGCGCGGCCACATCCAGTTGTCGGTGTCGCCTCCGAACTTGCCTATCGACGAGGGGGGAGCTCCCACGAGACGAATGTCGTCGTAGCGCTCCATGACGAACATAAAATATTGGTTGCCTCCGAAAAACGGCTTCACCGATACCGACTGCGTAGGATTTTTGGCTGAAAATTTCTGCATTTGTTCGGCAGCGAATTTTTCAGCCACCTGGCTACGCTCCTGGGTGTTCATGCCGTTATTCAGCAAGGGAAGTATCTGCGATGTAACATCCTCGATACGACGAATGAAAGTCACCGTAACCCCCTCGGCGGGAAGTTCCTCAGTGCGGTTCATTGCCCAGAACCCATTCTTGAGATAGTCGTGATCCACTGAACTGAGTTGTTGTATGGCACCATATCCGCAGTGGTGGTTGGTAAAAAGAAGTCCTTCCGACGACACGATCTCGCCCGTGCATCCGCGGTCGAAGATCACAATGGCGTCTTTTAACGAATTTTGATTGATGTTGTAAATATCTTTGGCCGAGAGTTTGAATCCCTCTTTCTTCATGTCCTTGATATTCAGCTTCTCAAGGTATGGCAACAGCCACATTCCCTCGTCGGCGGCGAGCCTGCCAAACGAAGCGGCCGCGATGAGCAGCACCAACAAAAAACGTTTCATAGTTTCTATGGATTAAATTTTCAGACCGCTAAGGTAAATATATTTCATCAAAAATATCGTCCTCTGTCCCTCAAAAGTCGAAAATCACACAACCCGACCCTCCCCGGAGCCGCGGGATTCGGAACGATATGCCACTAATGATACATTGCGGCGGCGATGATTCTTTCTGGCAGGGGATTGTTTTCCGCAAAATATTTTTACCTTTGCGACCGATTCGGTACCCGATGGGGCGGTGCATTCCGCTCCGGGGTATAATAGGGAACCGGGTGAAAATCCCGGACAGTACCCGCTGCTGTAAGTTCCGCGACGCCTCCCGACGGAGGCGCACCGCTAAAAGGAAGCGAGCTTCTTATGCCACTGTTTCAATGCAAACGGGAAGGCGCTCACTCTTCCGGAACAAGTCAGAAGACCTGCCGATACAAACATTATTTAAGGCTTTCGGGATGAAGGGCTTTGAAAAAACCGCAGTGTGCGCAGCTCCGGCCATTTTTCTGGTTTTATCACGGGTCTTAATTGTTTGGACTACACGATTACAAACAATTAAAACTGAATCGCAATGAGCAAATCTTTCATTGTTCTATTTTTTCTGGCTATTTCAGCCACCGTTTCGCATGCCGCCAAACCGGATACGGTACGCCTGTATCAAATCGACGATGTGGTTGTTACCACCTATCGCAGCGGCATTACGTTGCGCGACGCTCCCAATCAGGTGGAAGTGGTTTCGCGCGATAAGATATTGCGTACGCCGTCGATCAATTTCGCCGATATCGTAAAGAAAGTTACTTCGGCCGAGACCTCCGACATGCAAGGGTTGACGGGAGGGATCGAATTCCGGGGATTCGCCCCGGCGGCAACAGGGACCAACACCTATTCGCTGATGCTGATGGACGGTGTACCGATGGGTACGCGCAATGCCGCTGCAACTATGCTGTCGGGCATCTCGTCGATAGAGATACTCAAAGGCCCCTTTTCGGCGCTCTACGGCAGCGGTGCCATGGGCGGGGTAATCAACGCTGTTTCGATGCAGAGCCGTGGCGACATCAGGGGAGGTATAGCGGCCGGTTACGGCAGTTTCGACACCTGGAGCGCCCAGGCGTGGGTGGGAGGCAGCTTTGCCCGGAAGTTCGACTTCGACCTGATGTTCGACTACTACAAACAGGGTGACAACTACACTACCGGCAAGCATAATCTGCTGAATATGACCCCGTATGAAGACACGGTAATGGTAGCGCAATCCTATGGCCGGGAGTACGGGCATACGGCGCTCGACAAAAAACGTGCGGTACTGCGCGCAGGCTGGGATATTGCTCCGCAGTGGAGGCTCAATTTCTATAATGACTTTTATATCACCGGTGACGCCCAGGGCAACGGCATGTTCTGGGGGCTGTATGAGCAAACCGAAAAAGAGGTCAAGCGTAACTATCACCGCCTCGATCTGACGGGCGACGTGGGGTGTCATTCGCTCCGGCTGAGCCCATATTTCAGCAACGAGTCAAGCGATTACCTCAACATCTTCGATTGGGGCGACACCCGCAGCGAGTATGTCTACCGCACTTACGGCTTCCTGGCCCAGGATGTGGTTTCGATAGGCAGACAATCGCTGATCTTCGGCTTCGACAACTACACACAGAAGTACACTTCGACCCAGGCCGACGGTTCGGGTGCTCCGCAGCCGCCATACCAACCCGATTACCTCAATGCACAGACCGGGGTTTTCGTACAGGCCAACCTGTCGTTGTTCGAAGGGCGGCTGACCGCCGTGGCAGGCTTGCGCTACGACAATACCCTGTTCAAGACGCTGGAGACTCCCGAACTCGATGTGAATCCGACAAAAAAGAGCTACAACGCACTGAATCCCAATCTTGCGGCCAGGTTCAAGTTCCTGCCGTGGCTGAGCCTGCATGCCAGCGCGGGCCGTGCATACCTGGCCCCGGATGCGTTCAAAACCACGGGCGACTATGTTACTCAATGGGGAACCTATAAAGGCAATCCCGATCTGAAACCCGAAATTTCGGTGAGTTTCGACCTCGGCATAACGCTCGCCACCACCGACAAGGCTCTTACGGCCGATGTCACGCTCTTCGACACCCGCCACGACAACCTGATCGTCTACGACTATTCCAACAGCGGCTACACGACGTTCGCCAACAGTAATAAGGCCACAATGCGGGGGCTCGACATGATGGCGCAGTTCGACCTCGGACGCATGCTCCGGCAGCGGTGGTCGCTGATCTTTTCGGGCACCTACACCCGCTTCTTCCATTCGGAAGTCGTGACGCCGTTCGTCACAGGCGAGCGTAAATACCTGAGCCGTACGAAAGGTTCCGCAGGGGTGGAGTTTGCATGCGGGAAATTCTCTGCAAACATCCTGGGGCGTTACATAGGCTCTAAGATCGACGATAATTTCGTCAAGAGCTACGACGCCTCATACAATCCGGTGCCGTTCGTCACGAAAGACGGGGTCACGGTGCGTGCATCGCTCGTCAACGACGCGGAGGTGCGGTTGCCCGACTTCTTTGTGGTCGATTTTTATGCGGGCTACAACATAACCAGCTCGTTGTCAGTAGGGGTGAAAGTGGCTAACGCCCTCGACGAGAACTACATGGAGCGCGACGGATACTATATGCCCGGGCGCTGGGCGGGACTCAACGCATCATTCACGTTTTAAAAACGGTTCGCGCGCAAATATAATCCGCATACATTCCGCTTGTTGCCGGCAATGGCACCAGGGGTAAACATCAGGGCGGGCCTACAATAGGCCCGCCCTGATGTTTACGGCACCAAAAGCCGTCAACGGTCGATCACGCCCGACCCCAGAAGCTCCTCGCCGTCGTACCACGCCGCGAATTGCCCCGCCGTTATGCCGCGCTGCGGTTCGTCGAAAACAATATACACCCCCCCTGCCGTGGCATATAACATCCCCGGTTGCAGAGGCTGGCGGTAACGTATCCTGAAACTGTAGCGGCGCGACTCGCCGGGCGACATCGCCATATCGGGCCGTATCCAATGAACCTCGCCGGGATGTATATGCAGCCCCCTGCGGTACAGCCCCGGATGCCCCTGGCCCTGCCCCGTATAGACGATATTACGGTCCACGTCGGTGGCTATAACGAACAGCGGCTCGGGTTTGCCTCCCACGTTGAGCCCCTTGCGCTGCCCTATCGTGTAAAACCATGCCCCGTTGTGGCGTCCCACCTTCGTCCCATCCGCAGGTGTGTATATATAAGGTGCCGACAGCGAAGCCGGGTCCCCGGCCACCGTGCCGCCTCCCTGTTCCGCCGCTAAATAACCGGGCCACGAAGCGGGTATCTCGATTATGTCACCCTCCTCGGCCCGCAGCTTCTGTTGAAGGAATACCGGCAGATCGACCTTTCCCACGAAACATATTCCCTGCGAATCTTTCCTTTCCGCCGTAGCCAGACGTTGTTCGGCAGCTATGCTGCGTACCTCGCTCTTCATCATGCCGCCTATTGGAAACAACGCGCGCTCCAATTGTTCCTGCGACAACTGGCACAGGAAATAGCTCTGGTCCTTGCCCGGATCCACACCGGCCAGAAGGCGGTGCCGGACCGTGCCGTCGACCATCTCCAGTTCATGGCGGCAGTAGTGACCAGTAGCAACATAATCGGCACCCAGGTCGAGCGCCGCCTTCAGGAATGTATCGAATTTGATCTCCCGGTTGCAGAGTACATCGGGATTGGGAGTCCGCCCGCGCTCGTATTCCGAGAACATATAATCCACCACCCTTTTGCGGTAACTATCGCTCAGGTCGACCGTATGGAATTCGATATTCAACCGCCGGGCCACCAGTTCGGCAAACATGCGGTCGTCGTGCCAGGGGCAGTCGCCCGAGAGCGTTCCCGTCGTATCGTGCCAGTTGATCATAAAGAGCCCCACCACCTCATGCCCCTGCTGCTGCAGCAACCATGCGGCGACACTCGAATCCACTCCGCCCGATAATCCTATTACGACACGTGACATTACGCGACCAAAATTAAAATCTGTTTATTTTTTTGCAGGAGGAACGACCGGAGGGATACTAAGAAACTGTTTAAAAATATTAATCTTGTTCTTTTCCTGCTGTTTGCCGCGCTTTTTCGCGGTGGAATTCGTTAAATAGGAGCCGCTATTCGCCTCATCCCACCACAAAAAATCATCTACAAACAGATGTAAAATAACTTCGGTAATATTCTTAAACAGTAGAGTTTATATTCATTTAAATACAAGACAATTTGAAATTATGTAATCCACAAGCGATTTCAAAAACGAGATCGTTGAAAAAAAGCTTGTGGCATCGAAAGCGTTCTTTGACAATACGGAAGATTTTTACTCT
>JAVBMJ010000020.1:0-6578 GCA_031552535.1 Rikenellaceae bacterium | reverse complement strand
AAGCGGGCCTTCCCGCAGGCTATCCAAGTGAGCGACCGGTTCCACGTCCAACGGCTGATGAACGAAGCGGTGAGCGATCTGCGGGTCGACTACCGCTGGCAGGCCATAGACCAGGAAAATGCCGAGATAGCACTGGCAAAGGAACTTGGCCGCAAGTTCGTCCCGCACACCTTCGAGAACGGCGACACCCGTCGACAACTGCTGGCCCGAAGCCGCCATATCGTCATGAAGAACCGCTCGCGATGGACCGACTCGCAACGTCGGCGCGCCGAAATACTCTTCCGCGAATACCCGGCCATCGAGGAAGCCTATACCGTGTCGATGGAACTGACAAATATTTATAATCAAAACATTACCCCCGGCGTAGCCTTGCTAAAGCTCGCCACATGGTACGACAGGGTCGAGCGGCTTAACCTCAAGTTCTTCAGATCGGTCATCGAAACAATGCAGAATAACTACGCCACCATCTGCAACTACTTCCACAACAGATCTACAAACGCCTCGGCTGAATCTTTCAACGCCAAAATCAAAGCTTTCAGGGCACAGTTCCGGGGAGTCAGAGATATCCCATTCTTCATTTTCAGACTATCCAAAATATTCGCTTAATACAACCCGCTCCACCCGGTTTTTACATTGATCCCATATTCATCCCATAATAGCTGATAATCAATAATTTCACGATTAATGAATTGTCTGCCGCATGACTTGCATAAGTAGCTATGTATATGAAACTTAAAGCCATTATTAACTATGGCACGCGAGCCGCAATAAAAGCATTTTTTTGGCCATATATTTTCAAATGATATAAATATATGAAATTTAATCTATTACACAATTTTCATCCTCAGTTTTGAGTATTAAGCCAGATTTTCCATTTTTGAGGGTTGCTCGATTTATCTTATCAAGCGGAATACTTACTGGAATACTATGACCTTAAAAATTTTCGTAATATGGATCGAAAAAGCACAAAAAAATAATCCGAGCTCCGTGGGAGGGCTCAGATTATTTCTTTGTGAGTAACAGCCAGTCAAAAATCAGCTGTTTTTGTCCACATTACCCTGTTTAACGAATCGCACCGCGGGAGAGCGAGGAAAAAAGGATAAAGAATGAGATTAATAAATTCAAAACAGCTTCTAACAGTCCGGCAATTACCAATTGTTTTTGGACACATTTCCTTTAACTGTCAACGAATCCCCGCCCAGATGAGTAGCCAGTAAACTCCGGAAGCCAGCAAAGCACTAACCGGTATGGTGATTATCCATGCCCACATAAGATTGATGGTCACTCCCCAACGCACGGCCGACATACGTTTTACGGCGCCAACCCCGATAATGGCGCCGGTGATGGTATGGGTGGTGCTCACCGGGATTTTCAATATTTCGGTAATATAGAGGGTCAACGCTCCGGCAGTCTCGGCTGCCACTCCCTCCAGCGGGGTGACTTTGGTTATCTTCGTTCCCATTGTCTTGACTATCCTCCAGCCTCCCGACATCGTCCCCAAGGCGATCATGCTGAAACATGCCAGCGGAACCCAGTTGGGAATATGCATTATATCGCCGGTTTTACCTCCGGCTACGAAAAGCGCCGCAGCAATTATACCCATAACTTTCTGCGAGTCGTTCAACCCGTGGCCTATGCTGAACAGTCCCGACGAGACCAACTGCAACCGCTTGAACCACTGTTCCGCCCTGATGGGGTTGGCCCGGCGACAGACGTTCATTATGATTATCGTGATCACCGAAGCCATCACCATGCCGATAAGCGGGGCCAGCAGGATGAATGCCGCTATTTTGAGTACAACGGCGGCGTGCACGGCATCGAATCCGCCGTAGGTTATGGCCGCCCCCGCAAAACCGCCTATCAACGTGTGCGACGACGAAGAAGGGATACCTTTCCACCATGTGAAAAGGTTCCACACGATGGCCGCGATCAAGCCAGCCAGAATCACAGGCAGGGTGATAAAATCCTCCGAGACGGTTTTAGCCACCGTGTTGGCAATGCCGAACCCCCCGATGATGAATTTGGCTATAAAAAAGGCCACGAAGTTGAAAAACGCCGCCCACAGCACAGCCAGAAACGGTGTCAACACTTTAGTGGAAACTATGGTGGCTATCGAGTTTGCCGCGTCGTGAAACCCGTTGATGTAGTCGAATATCAGAGCCAGGGCTATGATTACAATAAGCAGTGTAGTCATCGGCGAACGGCCTTAAGCATATTTTACCATAATCGTCTTTAGCACGTCGCTCACCCGGTAGGCTTTGTCGGTAGCACTTTCAAAGAGTTGTATGATCTCCACCTGTTTTAGGAGTTCCACCGGGTCGCCCGGATTCTCGAACAATGAAATGATGAACTCTTCATACACATCGTCGGCATTATTTTCCAGCTCGTGCAATTTCCGGCACTGCGCCCTGACCACGGCCGGGTTCTTATTCACCTTGTCGAGCTCACATACAGCCGTTTCGAGACATTCTGCGCTCTGTTTGATATAGTCGGCCATCATCCGCAGGCTGTCGGGCATATTTTTAGGGCGGTACAGAACAACGCGTTTTGCCGAACCGTTGATAAGGTCCATCACGTCGTCCAATTGCGAAGCGAGCGTGTGTATATCCTCACGGTCGAAAGGGGTTATAAAGGTGTTGTTCAACCCGTCGAGAATTGCGTCGGTCAGGTTGTCGCAATGCGTTTCCATATTTTTGATCTCCACGTAGATCGCTTTACGCTCTTCGTGCGACTCAGTGCCGGTGAATTTAATAAGCAGGTCGGAGGCCTGCAGTATTGCCTCCACCTGCCCCCGTAACAGTGGCAGGAATTTACTCTCTTTTGGAAGAAAAAACTTGAAGAAACGGTTAATATTCATAATTTTTAAGTGTGTAGAAGTTATTTTCGTAACACAAAAGTAACGATATGCGACGGGATATCGCGCATATTAATAATTATTTAATGTAAATTTTATGATTCCTTGCCACCTCGAAGGAGAGACCGTCAGATTCTCGGACCTCTTCTTAGCGTCTGCCACATTGTATTGCTACGATTACCAATCGCAGCTTCTTACACAGGCTCTTACTTGTATTTAACGGAAATCCAAAGCTGTCCGGTCGATCTGTCCAATATCCCGAGAAACGAGGTGTCGTCATAATCGCCGGTTTTCCAGTAAAAATTTTCCGCATTATCCGGGGTAATCGACGGGGTTGCGGCCAATACGGAAAACACGCTTAAGTCCGGTGTACCGCCTGCGAGGGGCTCGAACTTGCTACGTTCGATATATGCATCCATAACCGCCGGTTTGAGATTGACTATTCGGAAGTAATTTACCTTTGTATTACTTTCCGCATCGAAAACACATTGCATATCTTCCTCGCCGGTATGTATGCCGGGGATATCGATGCCGGTGCGAAGTTCGGTGTTGTCGATGTTGAACTGCGCGCATTCGTTGCAGTTATACATATACCGCCCAAACCACGTGAATAACAAGTAACCTATTATTAGCAATGCGGCAAAAACGGAAATGACTATGATCCAACTTTTTTTCATGACCAAGTATTTTTTGAGATAGTTATTTGAGTTGTTTTTATCTGCATGCGATTTGTCTTTAATGTTTTGTAATTCAAGCTATTAATCGCTTTGGTCTCCGCGCTACTTCAATGTCCGGCCTAAAAAATCGAGGATTCTTTGATTCAGCAAGTCATAATCACGCATCGGGCCTTCCGGGCCGCCATGCTGCGCGCCTTCCAATATCCACAGCTCTTTGGTGCCGGGGAGCAGTCCGTATATTTTTTCACTCATCCATACCGGAGTCCGGTCATCCAGCTCTCCGACGATTAGAAATGTAGGTTTTTTGAATGTCGGTGCGATGTAAAACGGTTGTAACTCTTTCGGATAATCCGCGGGGACGATCAGATTGCGGTTTATATTTTTCGGAACACGCTTTAAGACAGGCATAACCTCATCGAAAGTTGTCATCAATCCGATTGCCACGAAACTTTTGACGTTTTTGAACTTACCCGCCATTGGCATCGAGAGATAGGCCCCTGTCGACCACCCGAAAAGGGCGATCCTCGAATCGTCGACCTCTTTCTGTTTCAGGACTTCCTTAATTACAGCCTCGTAATCGATCAATAATTCGGTATATACCAGATAATCGGTATTCATCGGCCACTCGCTGCTCTCTCCGAACCCGCGCCAGTCGAAAGTAACCACATTATACCCCTCTGCGGTAAATATCTCGGCGAATACGGTCTGTTGGTAGGACATATTGCCTGCGTCACCATTGCATATAATAATGGTAGGACGTTTCTTGTTGCCGATCACCTTGTATGGCTTCACTACCGGATTTTTCCATGCGTTATCTGACTCTTCCCGGGATATCTGAGGCTGGGCCGGATAGAACCATGTTTTTATCTTCAATCCATCGGGAGTTGTCACACTCAGGTTGCGGTAGATCAGACCTAATTTTTCCGGGCGTAGCCGGTATTTACGGTCTGGCAGGATTGCCGATGCGCCGGCACACAGGGACGTAAACAACAGACAGAGCAGGATGAATTTAGGGATGGGTTTCATTATTCCGCATGAATTAGTTTATTATAAACAAAATCGTTAATCCCCTCTTTGGAAACTCCCAATTTATAGAAAATATCTTCGTAAGTTTTGCTTTCAAAAAAGTCTGAAACCTTTTCTGTGCTGTAATTTCTGAGAGTATATTCAATTATCAAAGCGCCCAGCGTGTTCAATAACTGAGTCTCTCCTTCAAGTTGCATATATACCTCTTCCGTGAGATCCAACTTGTTTTCTGACAGATATTTTCTTAGGTTGGATGCATGAAACTCATAGCTCTTGTTGGCTCCACCGCCATAATAGGTCGCTATGCCTTCATGTAAAACAGCAGGTGCTTCCGGATACAGCGGCAGCATAACCGCATGGACGAGCTCATGAATATGATCCGGTCGGGCCGACAAAAGAATGCGCGGGTAAATTGCTCGGCCGGCATACGTTTTCTCGCTTCGGAATTCCGTATATGTAAATCCCAATATCGAGCTGCATTCATCGATATTGTTCGCCACTATGTAAGTTATGGCACTATTGTCGGTTATGCCATATCGGTTTTTGAAATCCCGTATGAACCTTGATGCTTTCGCCGCGTCCTTTTTCTTAAAATCGATCCCCGCCGGATAGAAATACTCTATACAACCGGCAACATGCTTATGGAGCGAATGCTTTTTAACATCGAAATAGTTCAAAAGTTTATACTGTCCGTCGGACTTGACGGCGCAGACTTTGTAAATGCAGTTGATGACCGGATCTTTATCTTCCGGGATCCGGAACCATGATATCGTGTTGATCTCATAAATGTCGTCATTCAGTTTCCTTACGCTGAAAGTGAATTGTTTCCCCTCGTCATATAGCAAACTGTTATAACTGGAATACCTGATGATATCCTTGGCGCCGTCAAGCCACAGATCCGTACGTATAGAATCGGGATCGCCCGATTGCAAAGAATTAATATACTGCTCCCAAACTTTTGCTATCTCAGGTACTGCCGGATCGTCCGTGAACGTGGTCAGTTCGCTGCTCAAGGTTAACTTTTGCCCGTAGCAGACACAATATGCCGTGATAAAGATGAATGAGAGGCAGATCTTACGCATCGTTTGTGGCTTGTCTGATTTTTTGTGTAAAATATGGCGTGTCGATTCTATCCGTAATATCTCCCGGAGCGAGGTAATGCCGGAAAGAGCATTGCGCCGCAGTTTCACTATGTCTCCATAAGAGATTTAAACACAGATCACTATTGCCCGATCAGTTCGAGAAGGTGCTGCTCCTGTTGTGCATCCAAAGAGTTTATCTTCTGCATAAGCATCTCTTTTTCCTCGTCCGACAGTACCTCGTTTCCGATGGCCAGATCATATATTTTGGTTATATCCAAATCCTGTTTCCCGGCCAGCTCCTGAAGTTTGTCGATAACGTTCGCCGGCAGGCCACTTGCACCGAGCACTTGTCCGATATGTTCCATATCGGTACCGGTAGCCCCGGCGACTCCGGCCGGAGCCCCCATCCGCGGATCCCACGTACCTCCCTGCACCGCATTCCCATGGTTGTATTGTTGCAGGGGGCGTGCATCGTGAGGCAAATTCAGATTCTGCCAGTTGGCCTGGTTGTGGTAATCTCCCGACCCGTTACCGGAACACGAGCACGACGCTGCGAACAAGGTTGCGCCCCAGATTAAAGCAGGTGTCAATTTCATAATCCCCAAACTATTATGGTGTGTTTCCCCCGGATCATCCGTTACGGGCAGGTTCTGCAGGCAAATGTATATAATTTATCGGAAACGCAGCAAATTTTGCATCTTTCCCGGGTTTTACATAATAAATCGGCCCCGTAACAGTTATTTATATTGTAATTGCTATATAGTCTGTCTGAATTCCCATAGGAATTCAGACAGACTATAAGAAACTAGAGTTTATATTCATTTAAATACAAGACAATTTGAAATTATGTAATCCACAAGCGATTTCAAAAACGAGATCGTTGAAAAAAAGCTTGTGGCCTCGAAAGCGTTCTTTGACAATACGGAAGATTTTTACTCT
>JAVBMJ010000004.1:0-87597 GCA_031552535.1 Rikenellaceae bacterium | reverse complement strand
AAACGTACTTATCCTTTTGCATAACGGTCTGATTCTGACCGCAAAACTAATTTTAAATCCGTTGACTCGAAAAACTCTTGTAACAAATTGAACTTCAACTATTTCAAAGAACTTTTATGAATTTTTAGTGGACACTAATGTAGTTTAATGAAATACTTTTCATTAAACTCCCTGCAATGTGAATATAGTCATAAACTTACAGGGATTCTACCACTCCTTTTGTCCATTATACCACTGTTTTACATGAAAAATACAGCGTATTATTAGAAGCTGTTTATCCTTTTTTTCCGCGCTTTCCCGCGATGGGATTTGTTAAACAGGGGCCGCTATTCGCCCATCCCACCGCGGGAAATCATCGGCAAAACGATATAGAATAATCTCGTTAACAAATCCAAACAGCTTCTTAGCATTTTATGTGGGTTTAACATAAATAGCCAAAATATATAAACAGACAGGAAAAGTCATCTGGACGCAACCAATAAAAAACAATGCCGGAAGCAGGTCAACCATATTTATATACGACGGTTTATTGTATATGGTCAATTTTGGATATGCCTCTAATAATGATAAACGTTCTTCAGCAGGCCGCCCATTTATTGCCGCTTACGATACTGAAACGGGAGCAGAAATGTTTGTTTCGAATGTTGGTCGATGGGGCGAGCAAATTCAGGGCTTTGAAATCATAGACGACGATCTATTGTTGGCCTTTAAATACAAGACAGCTATATGGTCCCTTTCCTCCGGGAAAAATATAGCAGAACAAAAGATAAATTCAAATTATCCATCATGGAATTTTACCGGTATCGTCGGCAGTGATGTATATATGGTCAATTCCCAGGGCTTAATGGTTAAATTGTCTGAATCGGACAATGGTCGATATTTTTTGTATCGAGTAAAAATACGGTGGTGGTCACTGACCGGGAATTAAATATTGTGGAAGAAATTCCGATGGAGAAACTTTATATACGGAGTGTTTCCAGGCACGGGTTCGACTTCTTTGAACGGGAAGGCAAAACGATGGTTGCCGATTCATCGGGGAAGGTCGTTGCAGAGATAAATGTAGCAGGTAAATGGTCGGCTATCGGAGACAAATTGTATTGCGCGAGCAAGAATTGCATAATCCAAATAGACATAGACCAGTTAACATCCGGGTTATCCGATTGATTAGGGGCACACAAGAAATACTATCAATAAAGAGCCTGCCACATCCCTGCAGTCTTTATAGCAGGTCTATTTATACTCCACTATCCCCGGCTCAGCTGGAGTGAAACGCATGCCGTCGACACGGGGCTGGCTCGAAATGGAGATATAGTCGCTTTTCTGAAGCCCCGACTTACCTACGATAACACATAGCCTTATCTGCAAGGCATTGAATATTAGCTGTTCGTTCTTAAAGCGCACCCCCAGGCCGAATGATGCGAACATCGGATTGTCGAACGAAAATGCCCCGCTGCCTAAAAAACCCAGGGAGCCGAACCCAAACAATGCGACGTTGAACCCCCATGGTTTATATGGGGTGAATACCACCGTTTCGGAGTTGAGTATCGTACGTGTCGTACCCGCCGCCCAGCCTTTAAATCCGACCAGGCCCGTTTCGGGGTCGAACGCTACCACTTCGTTGCTTCCACCCAGGCGGTTCCAGCCGCGGATATGGCTTATCTGGCCAAACTGCCTTACGCGGCTGCGCCCTTTACCCAGTAGCGGCGAGAGGTAGCGTAATGTCACTCCGGTCACACTTTGGGTCCACTCGCCGTCGCGTGTGTCGATGAAGGTTCCCGCCACCACGCTTCCGCTAAAGTTGCCTACCTTAGTCACGCCGCCCATAGAGTAATGCGCCCCGGCATACCACTGGTCGGAAAACTCTCCCCATGCAAATCCTCCGGTCAATTCGGCCTTATAGCCCGTGGCGAGGTACTCCTTGTAGCCGTAGCCATAGATCATGCTTGTCGAATAGAACTTCTCACGATAGAGTCCGACATTTGCCAACACGCCCGCAAAGTTGTGGAAGGCGGGATTGAACCGTGGGGTAACATCGGGCCGGTGCGAGTACTTCGACCAGTTGAAACGCCCCGCATAATAAACGCTGCTTCTTATGCCGTCGAAATATACCGAACGTCCGCCCCAGATATCGACATAGGAGCGTTTGACGCTTATCGAACTGTCGGCATAAAGCATATAGTAGAGGCGCCCCTCGCCGGCCACGGTAAGCCCTGCTCCGAAATCGGTGGGACGCAGGAATTTTTTTTCGATGGACAGCAGCAGGTCGGAGTCGTCATAATCGGTTCCAGCCAATATGCGGCCCGAAAAAAAACTCCCCATTATGTTAGGGTGGAGGTACTCCGCCCTCGTGCCGCCATAGCTTTTTTCTTTCCAGTTGAAATGAGATTCCACCGACAACCGCGTACCGAATCCCATCAGGTTGGCGTCGTAAATTTTCAACATGGTACGCCCACCGCCGGCAATGGCCGCATCGCCACTTATGCTCCACTTATCACGGGTGGCGATATAAATATCCACCTTTGTGGAATCTTCCTCGCTGACCGCCACATACGTATTTGCCTCGGCAATATACCCGCGAGAAGCGAGCAACTGTTCGTTCTTTATCACCATTTCCGCATCGAAACTGTCTCCAGACCTGATCAACAGGTCGCGTTGTATGACATTTTCGCGTGTGATCACGTGCAGGTTGTTTGCCGCACGGGTAAGCCACGAGATGGTGTCACCTTCGAATACGTTGCCCCGAATGAGGATTATCCGGTCGATGGTGCGGTCCCTGAAAAGTTCGTAATTGCGGCTTTCGTCGAGCATCCGCCCATCTTTGAGCGAGTCGGCATCGCTGTCTTTGACTACTATATTGTTATATATAAAACGATATAAGGCGCTACGCCTGGAACGCGATTCAAGGCTGTCAAGCAGTTTGTCGCCGCTCTCAGAAGTTGCGCCAGTGGCATCGCGGTCGAACTCCGTGCTTTTCACGCTGTCGGGAGGGGTATGTTCCATCTGTTGCTCCTGCGCTTGCAACAGCACAGGAACAGACAGAAACAGAATTATGACCCACAACCTCAGCACAACATCCATTGCCCGTTATCCGCGCATCAACGCCTCTATGTCGTCGACTGTGGCAGGCACACGTTCGCGGCCCAGCATACGGTTCCCATCGGCGGTTATAAGTATGTCGTCCTCGATGCGTATTCCGCCGAATCCCATATATGGTTGCAGTGCGTCGAAATTAATAAACCGCTCGTTGAGCTTCTCGTTACGCCACTTCCCGATATATGCCGGAATAAAATAGATCCCAGGTTCCACGGTCATCACGAAACCCTCTTTCAGGCGGCGCCCCATCCTCAGCGAAGAGACGCCGAGTTTCTGGCTACGCTTGGTTTCGAGGTCGTAACCCACGTAATTTTCACCTATGTCCTCCATGTCGTGCACATCAAGGCCCATCTGGTGGCCCAGGCCGTGAGGCATGAACAGCGCGTGAGCTCCCGCCTCGACAGCCTCGACAGTGTCGCCGCGCATCAGACCCAGCCCTTTCAGGCCGTCGACGATGACCTTCACCGATTCGATATGGATATCCTTGTACAAAACCCCCGGCCGCGAGAGTTCGAAAGCGCGTGCATTTGCTGCCAGCACTATGTTGTAAACCTCTTTTTGCTGCTCTGTGAAACGTCCGTTCACGGGAAAAGTCCTCGTAAAATCACTGCTGTAATGCATTACATTTTCGGCTCCCGCGTCTACCAGCAGCATCCGTCCTTCGGTGAGGGTATTGCCGTGGTAATGGTTATGGAGCGTCTCTCCGTTCTGCGACACTATCGAGTGAAACGCCACCCCGGCCCCGTACTGCATGGCGATACCTTCAATCGCCCCGGCTATCTCACGCTCCACCACCCCCGGACGGCACATACGCATAGCCGTGGTGTGCATCGTATAAGCGATTGCGCAGGCCTCTTCTATCTCGCGGATCTCCTCGGCGCTCTTGCATTCGCGCAACGAGACCACAGCCAGGGCCAGTTCGATGGAGATATAGTCGCGCACACTACGGCGCTTGATCCCGGTCAGCGCGCTTATTTTCAAAAGGTTCGCGTCGCGGTACGGCGGCAGGAAATGCACCGGGCGCCCCTTGCGTATGGCCAGCGTCAGATCGTCCTGTAATTTAGCCGATGGGGCAGTCAGCGTAATCCCGGCCCTGGCCCCGAGCTCCGCTACGGTAGGCTGCGGGCCGGTCCATATTATGTCGTCCATCGACAGGTCGTCGCCGTAAAGCGTATCCGTCCCCGCATCGATGTCGAGGACTGCGGTCAATCCCGGCAGGTCGATACCGAAAAAGTAGAGGAATGTGCTGTCCTGGCGGAAATGGTAGGTATTGTTTGGGTAGTTGGCCGGAGCCTCTTCGTTGGCGGGCAGGAGTATCAATCCTCCGCGTCCGACCTGTGCGCGCAATTCGGCGCGTCGGCTGAGGTAAGTTTCGGGAGCGAACATATTTTTTTAATTTTGTATCATCAAAGTTACGAATTATTTCTCATGGAACAACAAAAAAAGGCGTTGACCGGCCGCATAGCCGAGCAGACTGGCATATCCCCCAAATCGGTGGAGGGGGTTGTGGACCTCCTCCACCAGGGTGCGACGATCCCGTTCATAAGCCGCTACCGCAAAGAGGCCACCGGAGGTCTCGATGAAGTGGGTGTGGGAACGGTTAAGACGGCATACGAGAAGCTCACGGAACTGCTCGCCCGCCGCCAAACCATACTTGACACTATCGAAGGGCAGGGAAAACTTACTGAGGAACTCCGCGCCAGGATTGAAAATTGTTTCGATGCCCCGGCGCTCGAAGATATTTACCTGCCCTACAAACCCAAGCGCAGAACTCGTGCCACGATTGCACGCGAGCGAGGATTGGAGCCTCTGACTGCGATTATTATGCGCCAGGACGGTGCCGACCCCGCCAAGATTGCCTTGCGTTATGTCACCGGCGAGGTTCCCGACACGACGGCGGCGCTGGAAGGGGCATGCGACATCGTCGCCGAATGGGTCAGCGAGAGCGAGCGTAGCCGCGTAGCGATGCGAAGACTGTTCAGCCAGGAGGGGATGATAGTCTCGAAGGCGGTCAAGGGGAAAGAGGAGACTGGCGCCAACTACGCCGATTATTTCGACTATTCGGGACCTCTGCGCCGCGTGCCGTCGCACCGGCTTATGGCCATGGTGCGCGGCGAAAAAGAGGGGGTGCTACGCCTTTCGGTAGCTCCCGACGAGGGTCGGGCGTTGGAAATGCTCGACAGGATATTTATCCGGGGCACATCTCCGTCGCGCAAGCTCGTTGAGGCAAGCGTGGCCGACAGCTATAAACGCCTATTGCGTCCGTCGATGGAGAGCGAGATGATGTCCTTGGCGCGCGAAAAGGCCGATGCCGAAGCGATAAGGGTGTTTGCCGGGAACCTGCGCCAATTGCTGTTGGCCGCGCCGCTGGGCGAGAAGCGCCTGATGGCTATCGATCCGGGATTCCGCACAGGCTGTAAAGTGGTATGCCTGGACAGCCACGGGATGTTGCTCCACAACGATACGATATATCCCCACCCGCCGCAAAACCGCCGCAGCGAGGCCATCGACACTTTGCTTTCTCTCGCCTCACGCTTTTCGGTCGAAGCGGTGGCCGTCGGCGACGGCACTGCCGGG
Organism: Rikenellaceae bacterium; assembly: GCA_031552535.1. Classification (GTDB taxonomy): domain Bacteria; phylum Bacteroidota; class Bacteroidia; order Bacteroidales; family Rikenellaceae; genus JAVBMJ01. The sequence continues at coordinate 81,927 of JAVBMJ010000004.1, read as the reverse complement.
CGCGAAACCCTGGCGCTGGTCCGTGAGGCGGGACTCACGGCAGGGGTGCAGGTTTACATGGTCAGCGAGGATGGGGCGAGCGTCTATTCCGCGTCGGACGTGGCCCGCGAGGAGTTCCCCGACAAGGATGTAACGGTGCGTGGGGCAGTGTCGATAGGGCGCCGCCTGATGGATCCGCTGGCTGAACTGGTCAAGATCGACCCCAAATCGATAGGCGTAGGGCAGTACCAGCACGATGTCGACCAGGGTGAGTTGAAGCGTTCGCTCGACAGGGTGGTGGAAAGCTGTGTCAACAGCGTCGGGGTAAACCTCAACACTGCCTCGCGCCATATCTTGTCGCATGTGTCGGGCCTTGGGCCTGTGCTGGCGGCAAATATCGTCGACTACCGTACTGCGAACGGCGCCTTCCGTTCACGGGCCGAACTTCGCCGGGTACCTCGCTTGGGGGCCAAAGCATTTGAGCAGTGCGCCGGATTCCTGCGTATAGCCGGTGCAGAAAATCCGCTGGACAACAGCGCGGTACACCCGGAGTCGTATCCCGTTGCGGAGCGCATGGCAAAAGACCTCGGGGTGTCGCTGGCCCGACTGCTTGCGGACAAGGAGTTGCAGAAAAAGATCGTCCCCGGAAATTATATAACCCCGGCGGCGGGGCTGCCAACGATAAACGACATACTTTCGGAACTCGACAAACCTTCCGCCGATCCCCGTACGGCTCCCGACGAGTTCGATTTCGACCCGACGGTACATTCCATCGACGATCTTCGTCCGGGGATGCGACTTCCGGGCGTAGTGACCAACATCACTGCTTTCGGGGCGTTCGTCGACATAGGGGTCAAGCAGGACGGCCTGGTGCACATTTCGCAACTCGCCGACCGCTATGTCTCTTCGCCGGCTGATGTCGTGCATCTCGGGCAGAAGGTTTGGGCCACGGTGCTCGACATAGACCGCCCCCGCAGCCGGATAAGCCTGTCGCTAAAACAGGGGTGATCTTCCCGCCGCCAGGTCCGGCAAGGGGATAACCCGTTTTCAGGTGCCCTCCAGTAACGGCATCGCCCCGAAAAATTCTGTACGACTTTTCGGGGCGATGCCGTTACTGGAGGAATATACCCGGTAATTACCAGATAGCGCTAACATAAACGCTTAGTTTTCTACAGGAGACCGGACATGCCAGCCTCACGGCATCAACCTCCTGCTTTGCGGGCTCCGCTGTAACCCTCCTTGTGCAGGATATCGACTATGCGGTCGCGGAAGTCGCCCTGTATGATGATCTCGCCATCTTTCGAACTGCCTCCCACTCCGAGCCGGCTTTTAAGTAAACTGGCCAACGCTTTCACTTCGTCGTCGCTTCCCACGAACCCTTTTACCAGCGTCACCTGCTTACCGGCCCTCTGCTTACGGTCGAGCCACACACGCAGAGGCTGTTTCGGCGGCGGCAGGGTTTCCGCAGGTTCCTCATCAGGAGTCTCGTACTGAAAATCGGGATTGGTCGAATATACCACGTTCAACCTTTGTTTCCAATCGTTGTTGCTCATATCTGGTTTTTATACGGCACTTTTTTATAACTATCGATGAACCTCATTCCCCCGGATGGCGTACGGTGCTCCGGGCAAAGTCATACAAGGAGACGCGACGCGTCACGATATTATATCGAGTTCGTAGTTGAGTTGCTCCCAACGGTGCATCAGGCGGTCTATCTCCTTGCCGGAGGCGGAGTAAGAAGCATAAAACTCCTCGCTTTGCGGCTCCCCCGACGCCATCTGCTTGTCCTGCGCAGCGCGTTTGGCTTCGAGCCCTGCTATTTCGGCTTCCAACTGCTCTATCTGGCTCCGCAGTTTGCGTTGTGCTTTTTCGTTCTCGCGGCGCGATTCATACTCTTCGCGACCCGACCGGGGAGACGATGCCTCTGCACCAGCTTTAGCCTCGGGCACAGGCATAGGAGCCGGTTTATCCACCGTCTTGCCCCGCTCCACTTCGCGCAGCGATTCGAGTTTACGTTTCTCAAGGAAATAGTATATTCCGCCCAGATACTCCTTCACTCCCCCGTCGCGGAATTCCAATACCCGTTCTACCAGCCCGTCCAGAAACTCACGGTCGTGAGATATGACCACCAGCGTGCCGTCGTACTTCACGAGGGCATTCTTCAGTATATCCTTCGAACGCATGTCCATATGGTTTGTAGGTTCGTCCAGCACCAGCAGATTATAAGGTTCTAACATGAGCCGCGCCATTGCCAGCCGCGAACGCTCGCCACCGGAGAGGACTTTCACTTTTTTGTCTATGTCTTCGCCACGGAACAGGAAAGCCCCCAGGATATCCCTCAGCCGGGTACGTATGTCGCCCACCGCCACACGGTCCAGAGTGTCGAAGACCGTGAAATCGCCGTTCATCAGATCGTCCTGGTTCTGCGCGTAATAACCTATGTTTACATTGTGACCCACGCGCACCACACCCCGCGAAGGTTCCAGTTCGCCGATCAGCATACGTGCGAAGGTGGTCTTGCCCTCGCCGTTACGTCCCACAAGGGCGATTTTCTCCCCGCGTTCGATATGAAACTCAGCTCCCGAAAATATATGTTTCGTCCCGAAATCCTTGCCCGCATCCTTCACCTCGGCCACGATCTGCCCGGAACGCGGAGCGGGAGGAAACTTGATGTTGAGCGACGAAAGGTCCTCGTCGTCGACCTCCACGCGTTCGAGCCTCTCCAACTGCTTCACGCGCGACTGCACCTGGTTCGACTTAGTGGGCTTGTAGCGGAACTTTTCGATGAACTCCTCGGTCTTCTCGATCATCCGCTGCTGGTTCTGGTACGCCGCCAATTGCTGCTCGCGCCGTTCGCGCCGCAGCTCCACGTACTTATCATACGGGACTTTATAGTCGTACGCCCGGCCCAGCGACAGCTCCACGGTGCGGTTGGTGACGTTATTGAGGAATGCGCGGTCGTGCGAGATTACCAGCACCGCCCCGGCATAATCCTTAAGGTAGTTTTCGAGCCACTGTATACTCTCTATGTCGAGGTGGTTGGTAGGTTCGTCCAAAAGCAGCAACGACGGACGTTTCAACAGCAACTTCGCCAACTCGATACGCATCCTCCATCCACCACTGAATTCGCGCGTGGGGCGCAGGAAGTCGTCGCGCCGGAATCCCAATCCCAGCAGGGTGCGCTCTGTGTCGGAATCTATGGTTTCGCCGCCGAGGATGTTGTAACGGTCCGTAACATGACTGAGGCGCTCTATCACCTTTTCGAACCCGTCGCCCTCGTCGTCCGCACCGCTCTCCAACTGCGTATGCAACCGGTCCATCTCAGCCTTGAGGCGCAATACCTCGTCGAAAGCCTTCAACGTTTCGTCGTAAAGCGTGGTGGTATCGGCCACGCGCATCTGTTGCGGCAGGTAACCCAGGGTGCTGTCACCCGTGATCGTCACCCCGCCGGTGGTCGGGGGCTGCTCTCCGACAATTATTTTCAGGAGCGTGGTCTTTCCCGCCCCGTTTTTCCCGACGAGCCCTATGCGGTCGCGCGGGTTGATCAAAAACGATATATCGTTGAAAAGGTCCCATCCGCCGAACGAGACCGTAAGATTATCTACCGAGATCACTTCTGTTGTACATTATTGTGCCCCGCCCTGGTTTGCTCTTCCCGCATCTTGCGGAAAGTCTCCAAATCCATACCCTGAGTTTTGCGGGGATTGTCGTAATTTTCAAGCATGAATATGGTGTAATCGCAGAGGGGCGCAAGCACCTCGTAGCTGGCCGGGAAGTTATAGTTATTGAAATAGGCCACCTCGCCTATCATACGCCGCGACTCAGGATTTTCGAGCAAAGCCCTGAAATAATCCAAAGGACGGTCATGGAACCGGACCTCATAGACTTCCGGCAAAACCGTCTTCTTTTGGGTATACTCCATCCAGGTCCCGCGCATCGACTCGATCCAGAAATAGCATTCCGACAGGAGAGCCGCTGTCTCCACATTGTGCAACTGCTGCATCATGCCCGAATTCTGGAAAACATTCCAGGCATACGACGACGTATAAGGAGTATTGATCGTGCGTATCTGTGCAACATAGGCGTCCAGCGAGTCTTTCGGAAGGCGTCCCCAATCCCGCTCCCACAAGACGGCCCAATATGCATTGAAATCCCTGTCCCACATTTTCGCCCTGTCCTCCAGCCAATCCTTATTGTCGTTGATCTCCCTTTTCAGAAGGGCTATCATCTCGCGCAACTGTTTCCTCTCCTGGCGTTGCTGCACCAGCGAGGAGATGCCGAAAGTCAATGCTATGCCTATAACGACCCCCAGAATATTGGAGGTGAAGCCCGAAAGCCACCGCTTCGAAAACCTCGGTTTACACGGCCTTTTCTCCGGCTGCGGCTCCCCGGACGTCTCAGGCACCTGCGTTTCTGCAACGGGTGCAGCCGCACTCTGTTCCATTTCCATAAATCAATATCCCGTATGAAATATTACACTCTGTGCATCAGGCCCGAAGCCCGAGCATCGCGTTTATCGCCCCGGCAGGGTCTTCCGCTCCGAAAACGGCGTTGCCCGCCACAAGCACGTCGCACCCGGCTTCAAACAACATCGCCGCATTGCCGGGATTGATACCCCCGTCGATCTCGATGATCGTATCCAGTCCGCGGCTGTCGATCATCGCCCTGAGCTCACGCACCTTGTCGACACTTTCGGGCATGAACTTCTGGCCTCCGAAACCCGGCTCGACGCTCATCACCAACACCAGGTCGACCTGGGGCAGAAGATCTTCGATTTCGCTCACCGGCGTGGCGGGTTTGATCGAAATGCCGGCCTTGACACCGCACGCCCTGATCTGCGCCAATGCCGCATGGATATCTTCCACAGCCTCTTTGTGGATCGTGATGAGCGACGAACCCGCCGCCGCGAAACGCTCTATATACCGCTCGGGGTGCACAATCATAAGGTGGGTATCTATAAATTTACCGGTAGCGGCCGCTATCGCCTTAAGCACCGGAAAACCGAACGAAATGTTGGGCACGAAAACGCCGTCCATAACGTCGATATGAATCCACCCGGCACGACTGCGGTTCACCATTTGCGTGTCGCGTTCGAGGTGCCCGAAATCGGCCGAAAGCATCGAAACAGATATCGTCTTTTCCATAATATACATCGTATGTCGTAAGGCAAAGGTAGTCCAAATTATGAGAGGTTTCCAAAAAAATGGAGTACATTTGCCGTTAGTCACTTTTTCATTGTCCCTGTTATGATATATATATTGATTTCCCTTTGTGCGATTCTGGCACTGGCCCTGATCCTGCTCTTGATACAGCGTTCGCGCGAGGTGTCGGCGACCCGTGTGCGCGAGGCCGAGAGCCTTGCCCGCAACGAAGCGTTGCAGGAACAGAACCGGGCCATATCGGTGGAATACGCGACGTTGCAGGAACAGAACCGGCAGATGGCGGCGAAAGCCGAATCGGATAAAGCCGAACTGGAGAAACTGCAGGCGTCGTTCCGCATCGAATTCCGCAACATGGCCAACGACATACTGGAGGAGAAGAGCCGCCAGTTCAAGGTTGCCAACAAGGAGTCGCTCGAAGTGATACTGGCTCCGTTCCGCACCAACATCACGCAGTTCCGCGAACGGGTCGAACAGATCTACACCGACGAAGCGCGTGAACAGGGCGCCCTGAAAACCGAACTGCGCAACCTCATGGAACTCAACCGGCGCATAACCGAGGAGACCACCAACCTCACGAACGCCCTGCGCGGCAACTCGAAGGTGCAGGGCGACTGGGGCGAGATGATACTTGAAACGATACTCGAAAGTTCCAACCTCATAAAAGGAGTGCACTACCTGACGCAAGAGGTGATGACCTCGGATGAAGGTTCGGCCCAACGCCCCGACGTGATACTCAACCTTCCCGACAAGAAGCAGGTAGTGATCGACTCGAAGGTGTCGCTGACCGCTTTCGTGGGCTACACCACCTGTTCCGACGCTTCGCAGCGCGACACCCACCTGCGGTCGCATCTCGATTCGGTGCGTTCCCATGTGAAGGAGCTTGGCAGCAAGCGTTACCAGAGCCTTGTCAATTCTCCCGACTTCGTCATCATGTTCATGCCCAACGAGCCGGCGTTCATGGCCGCCCTGCAGCACGACACGTCGATATGGAGTGACGCGTACAATAAAAAAGTGATCATTTCGAGCCCCACGAATCTCTTCGCACTGCTGAAGATCGTCGACGACCTGTGGCGGCGCGACGCCCAGGGCCGCAACGCATTGGCGATAGCCGAAGCCGCAGGAGCACTCTACGACAAATTCGCAGGGTTCGGCGAGACGCTCGCCGAGGTGGGTAAAAATATCGACACGGCTTCGCGTAACTACGAAAAAGCGGTCGGCATGCTCAAAACGGGCAAAGGCAACATAGTGGGACGCATCGAAAAATTGCGCGAAATGGGAGCCAAAGCGTCGAAAAATATCCCTGCCCAACTCGCCTTAGGCACCGACGAAGAGCAATAATCGATCTGCACACGGGCGGCCCGGTCGCTTCGGTGGGCAGAAATAAGGCTCCCCAAACGGGTTTTGGCACTGTGTAAGATCGATGCAGGCAGTCGCCATAATGTTTGCATATATCGCGTTGTTTGTATATTTTTGTAGATTGAAAGCCCGGAAAATTATTCGGATTTCTAAATTTCCGCCTAAACCGTTAAATTTTAAAATATGAAATACGCTATTATCGACACCGTGCGCGGCACCATGAAAGCTGAACTTTACGAAAACGAGACTCCGGGGACGGTAGCTAACTTCGAAAAGCTGGCAGGCGACGGGTTCTACGACTCGTTGACTTTCCATCGTGTCATCCCTTCGTTTGTCATCCAGGGAGGGTGCCCCCAGGGAACCGGCGCCGGCGGCCCGGGATACACCATTGCCTGTGAAACGTCCGCTCCGCGCCAGCGGCATGACCGCGGTGTGCTTTCTATGGCCCACAGGGGAAAAAATACCGGAGGGTCGCAGTTCTTCATATGCCATAACCGTGAAAATACGGCCCACCTCGACGGTGTACATACGGCATTCGGCATCGTGGTTGAAGGTCTCGATGTGCTCGACGCAATACGCCAGGGCGATATGATCGAGAGCATCCGTATAGTTGAAGAGTAAGTCCGGGGCCGGGGAATAGATTATAAGCAATAAATTATTAACAGCGAGAATATTATGGAATTTGAAGGTGTTGTTTACAAAGTTTTGCCGCCGGTGAAAGGCACCAGCGCACGTGGCGAGTGGACCAAACAGGAGGTTGTTTTCGATCTTCCGGGCGAATTCAACCGTAAGGTATGTGTAAGTTTCTGGGGCGACAGGGCCCTCGACGCGGGTTCGTTGCACGAGGGTGAACAGATACTGGTTTCAATAAACCTCGAATCGCGTGAGCATAACGGTCGTTGGTATACCGAAGCCCGTGCATGGAAAATGGCCCGTAAAGGTGCTGCCGCTCCGTCGCCGGCTCCTTCATCACAGTATCAGGCTCCCGATGGCGGGGCGTTCGCGAACGAAGAACCCGATGATCTGCCGTTTTAAGGATTCAGAGTCTGTCTGATTTTACGTAATCGGATAGATTTTAGGGTTTCGTGACAGTAATTTTAATCGCCTTCCGAAAATCGTTAAATGCGATTTTCGGAAGGCGATTTATTTACCGGATCATGCGACATAGTCAAAGTGACGTTTGACAATCCAACGTCTTTTGTCGCGCATATTTGTTCACACATAAATTTAACAAATGACTTTCTCTAAAATACAGGCTCACCAGAGATAGAGAAGAAAATTTATGAAAAATTGCAAATTAATCGGTTTAGATTTTGGGAAATAAAAAAACATACTTACATTTGCGATAGAAACATGCCTGAAATAGCTAAAATGAGTATCACAATAAAAGATATTGCAAAGGGGCTGAACCTGTCGAAAACGACAGTATCGTTTGTTTTATCCGGCATAGGTTCGAACAAAGGCATTAGTATATCCACGCAATACCGGGTTTTGCAATATGCCCGCGAACACAACTACCAGCCCAACCTTCTTGCAAAGAGCCTCCATAGCGGCATGAGCCATACGATAGGATTGGTCGTGCCGTCCATAGGCGACCTTTACTATGCCGAACTTGCCAAAGCCATCGAGGCGGAGGCCAAAAAAAGGGGATATCTTATAATCATATGCAGTTCGGAACGCGATGTGGTACAGGAGGTGAAAATGATTCGCACATTGAAAGCCAAGCAGGTCGATGGCTTGATTATAGCCCCAACGGAACACTGTGAGACGGAGTTGAGGTCTTTGCTGCGAGAGAATTTCCCGTTCGTTCTGATCGACCGCTATTATCCGAGTATTGCGGCCAACTATGTGGTTATAGACGACGTAAAAACGAGTTTCGAGCTTGTCAGCCACCTTATCTCCCAGGGACGCAGAAAGATAGCGCTGATCACCGCCGACACCAAGATCACGGCGATATACCTGCGTCACGAAGGGTATCGCATGGCTGTAGAAGGCAATGGGCTGGAGTACGATCCCCGGCTTCATTGTGAAGTGAGGCGAAACGATTATTCGAAAAATACCATAGAGGTGCTCGACAGGCTACTGGAGGAGGTGCCCGACGTGGACGGATTTTATTTCACGACCCATTATCTGGCGCTTGAGACCATTACATATTTTATGCGTAATAACATCGACCCGCGCCGCTATGGATTGGCCTGTATTCACCAGAACCCTATTTTTGCGACTATTGCTCCGGGTATGAATGTGGCGAGGATTCCAATCGAGGATATGGGTGCAAAGTCTATCGGCCTGCTTATGGACAACATAGACGACCCGAAATGTAAACCGCATGGGGGGTGTATAGTCGATGCTGAAATGGTACTGAACTGATCCTTAGAGCGGTTTATTTTTTTGCCTGACAACTAAACCGGTTTAGTAAAATTGAGGCAGTTTATCGGGCTCAACTGGCGAGGATTGGAGATGGCGACTGGCCGGCAAAAATGAGATTATATTCGTCTGTTGTATATTTAGAAACTATTTAAGAGGCTGTAATCAAGTATAAATTGTATTTTAGGCAGGCCCTTATATTTTTCTATTTTACTAAACTGGTTTAGTCACATGTAAATATTTAAAAATCAAATAATAATAATGCTATAAGATTTCGACTGGTTGTTTTTTCAATTCAGATAAACATAGACGGCAGGATTATTTTTCGGGCACGGGCGCTGTATAGTCGCAAATACAATTAATTCACACTAATAATGGACAATATCGGAATAAAAACGTTTCATGCGGCGGGAGAAATACTCCGGAAAACAAACGAACCGGGAATAGTATTGGCTCAGCAAGCAAGCAACACGGAGATAGAGTCGCTCAAAAAAAAGGCATGCGAGATACGCCGTATGACCATCGATACGATAGGGTTCCTCGGCGTGGGGCACATCGGAGGGGCGCTTTCAGTGGTAGACCTCCTTACTGCGCTGTACTATAAATACATGTACGTTTCGCCCGGCGAGCCGCGCAAAAAAGAGCGCGACAAACTGGTGTTGTCGAAAGGGCATGCCGGACCGGCACTCTACTCGGTACTGGCCGACAAGGGTTTTTTCCCCTTCGACTGGCTCCATACGCTGAACCGCTGCGGGACCAACCTGCCGAGCCATTGCGATATGAACCGTACGCCGGGAATCGACATGACGACAGGTTCGCTCGGGCAGGGTATCTCGACAGCCATAGGGCTTACCCTGGCAAACCGGCTTGACGGGATAGACCGGAAGGTATATCTTATTATAGGTGACGGGGAAAGCAACGAAGGGCAGGTTTGGGAAGGAGCCATGGCCGCGGCACATTACAAGTTGCATAACCTTGTGGCATTCACCGACAACAACCACATGCAGATAGACGGTTATGTCGAGGATATCATGAACATGGAAGACCTGGCAGCCAAATGGAGCGCCTTCGGGTGGTATACCCAGCGTATCGACGGGCACGATTTCGAGGCTATATGCGCAGCTATAGACAATGCCCGTAGCGAAACATGCCGCCCTTCGATGATCATTCTCGACACGGTGAAGGGCAAAGGCGCCCATTTCGCCGAAGGCAGGCTCGACAACCACAACATGTCGTTCGATTACCCCACGGCATGCGAAGCGTGCAGACGCCTAACGGAAAACGAATAGAGCAATGGCAACAATGGAGATGAGGGCGGTTTACGCCCGTACTTTGATAGATCTCGCCGAAGCGGACGAGCGGATCGTGGTACTCGAAGCCGACCTTATGAGGGCTACCGGCACCACCGCTTTCAGGGATCGTTTTCCTGAACGGACATTCAACCTCGGCGTTGCCGAAGCCAACATGGTGGGGGTGGCCTGCGGACTGTCGGCAGGCGGAAAGATCCCCTTCGCGGCATCGTTCGGATGCTTCGCTTCGCGCAGGGTCTACGACCAGTTTTTCCTGTCGGGCAACTATGCGCGTCAGAATGTGAAACTCGTAGGCACCGACCCCGGCATCTCGGCAGCCTTCAACGGCGGCACTCATATGCCTTTCGAAGACGCGGGCATCATGCGGTGCATCCCTGGACTGGTGGTTTTCGAACCGTCCGACCCTGTATCGCTGGCGAAACTTGTCGCCCAAAGCGCACAGCGCTACGGATGTTCTTATATGAGGCTCCATCGCAAGGCCGTAGAAGCTATTTATCCCGAAGACGAAAAGTTCGAGCTGGGCAAAGGCAAGGTGTTGCGCGACGGGGATGACGTGACGGTGATAGCGACAGGGGCCATTATGATGCGCGAGGCCATCAAGGCGTGCGAAGTCCTGGAGCGTGAGGGGATTTCCGCCGCACTTATAGACATGCACACGATAAAGCCCATCGATAGCGACCTGGTGGTAGAGTATGCGATCAGGACTCGGGCCATCGTGACCTGCGAAAACCATCAGGTGACGGGGGGCCTGGGATCGGCGGTAGCCGAAGTGCTGTCGGAAAACCTGCCTACAGCATTGAAGAGGATAGGTATACGCGACGAGTTCGGCGAGGTGGGGACACAGGATGAACTGATGGAGCGCTTCGGGCTCGGGGCGGAAAATATAGTATTGGCTGTAAAAGAGATACTCAAATGGAAAAAATAGCGGTAGGTTCGACCCGCGCGGGTCTCACACTGAAAGAGGCATTGATAAAGTATCTCGAATCCAAGGGGTTCGCCACGGAGGATGTGGGCATGAAGCGCGGAGGGGAGTTCGTCCCCTACCACAAATCGGCGATGTCCGTGGCGCGAGAGGTCTCGGAAGGGAGGGTAATGCGCGGTATAGCCATCTGCGGAACGGGAGCCGGGAGTGTGATAGCGGCGGCAAAGTTCGCAGGGGTCTATCCGGTGCACGCCACCGACGAATTTACGGCGCAGAAGGCCAAAGAGGTCAATAATTGTAATGTGTTGGTCTTCGGCGAGTGGCTGACACCTCCCGAGCACGCTTTCAGGATGGTCGACCGTTGGCTGGAAGCCGAATTCACAGGCGGGGTCGACGACGATTGGAAAGCGTTCCTCAGCGGTTGCGTCGACGAAATAGCCGCCTACGAGAAGGAACACATCAGCCCAGATACACTGTAAATGAAATGTGCCGGGGGTGCAGATTGGTGTTAACACCCCCGGATCACCATATAAGCAGGGAGATACCCTGGTCCGGCTCTGCAACAAAATCGTAACAAAAGACGCGACGCGTCCGGACCGGCAAAACAGATGTAAAAAATCTGTATAAAAACTACCAACCCGATGATATCAAATCTACCCACCACTACCAGCATTATATCGCTGGTTACACTTTCGGCCACCGAACTCGACCGCATTATAACGCGTGAGGCTGGCTACCGCACCCGTGTGGCAGTGGTAACGGACAACCGCTCCTTCCCTTCACGCGATGCGATGCTTGAAACCCTGGCCGCGATGAGGCCCACGCAAGTCATTGACAAGGTTTTCCCCGATCCCAAAGTGGCCGATATTATGGATATGGTGGAGTCGTTGGACGGGAATGACATTTCCGCGGTGGTGGGTATCGGAGGTGGGAGCGCTATGGACTCCGCCAAAGGAGTGGCGGCAGTGTTGAGCGGCGGCGGCGACCTGGAGGAGTATCTCGGCCCGGCACCTTCACGTATTCTCATAAAACGCGATGTGAAGCTCATCCTGATCCCCACTACCGCCGGCACAGGTTCGGAGGTGACTAAATTCGGAGTCTACACCGCACGGACAGGGCGCAAATATACCCTGAATAATCCCATGCTCCAAGCTGATGCGGCGATACTCGCCGGTGAATACGTAAAGGACCTGCCGCGATCACTGGCCGCTTCCACCTCCTTCGACGCACTGTCGCACGCTCTGGAGACGCTTTGGAACCGCAATGCCACACCTCTTTCGGACAAGGCGGCATCTGAGAGCGCCGTAGAGATACTGTCGTGCATCGAAGAGTCGTTCGACGGGGAACAGTCGCATCGCCGCCGGATGCTCGAAGCGGCAACGATGGCGGGTGTGGCGTTCAACATGACCGGCACGGCGATGGTGCATGCCCTGTCGTTCATACTTTCCGAAGAGTGGCACGTCCCGCACGGCACGGCATGCGCTTTCACACTCGAAGACGCCTTCGACCTCAACTCCGCCGACATAGCAACACGCCGTAAGTTGTCGGCCATAGGGCAACAGTTGTTCGGAGTAACCGACGGGGAACAGGCTTTGGCGATGCTGCGTGAAATGATAGTACGGCTTAAACAAAAATTCGGATTGCCGTCGAAATTTTCCGATCTGGGCATCAGCATCGGGGAAGGGCAGATCGACCCGCTGTTCGCGCGGTCGCTCGACGACCCCAAGATGCGCAACAACATTGTCCCGGTGGATGCCGGGATGGTGCACGAAATAATAAAGCGTAAAATCTGATAAAGATGTCGCTGTTGGCGGTTATACTATTAGTGGGAATAGTGGTTTTCGCGACCCATGCATTGGAGGCTGTGACGGGCTTCGGATGCACGGTACTGGCATTCCCGTTCGTTATAGCTATAACTGGCGACATAGTGTTGGCTAAAGTGGTATTGAGCGTCCTGGCGTGGGTGCTGGCAGTTTATATCGTCGCGACGAACTTTCGCGAAGTGGAGTGGAAGCAGTTCGCTGTGATAGCGCTCCTGGCCGGGGTGGGCATGCCGCTGGGGATATATGTGTTCCGCTCGTTCGACAGCGCACTGCTGACAAAACTACTGGGTGGATTCATCGTAATGTCGGCAGCCGTGCAGCTCTGGAAAGTTTTTTACGCTCGGCAGGCGGCATCTGGTCGCAAGGGATGGACCGGTTATCTCTACCTGCTGCTGGGAGGCGTCGTCCATGGGGCGTTCGCCACTGGAGGACCGCTGATAGTCCTCTACAGCGCACAGGCCATACCCCGTAAGGGTGCGTTCCGGGCTACGATGTGCATGGTGTGGGCCACACTCAATTCGGTGCTGATGATACAGTATCTCGCCACGGGGGAGATAACTCGCACCGCGGCTGTCGACATTGCGGCGATGCTCCCGTTCCTGGCCGCCGGGATAGTTGCAGGCGAAGTTATACATAAGAAGGTAAACGAAACGACGTTCAAAAAGGTGGTTTTTTCAACCCTGCTGATCGTCGGGATAATAATGGTTGCGTTATGAATAACATGAAGCGAAAAACTTTGATAGTACCGATGCTCATCATGGTCGGAATGTTCTCCGTGCTGGGATTTGCCGTGGGGATAGACGCGTTTTTCATCCCCTTCGTCAAGCAGGCTTTCGGCATATCCAACACGATGACCTACCTGGTGATGACGGCCACCTTCGCGTCATTCGTTATCTTCAGCATTCCGTCGGGGGTGATGATCAAACGTACGGGATACCGCGGAGGCATGGTGGTGGCTTTCGGGTTGCTGGCCGTGAGCTTTTTCCTGGTTGGCTACGCCGCGAAGCTGTTCAGTTTCCCGCTTTTTCTGGGAGCGCTGTTCGTCAACGGCATGGGACGCGTAATGCTCAACGCGGCGGTCAATCCCTATATCACGATCCTCGGGCCACAGGAGAGCGCCGCCAAGCGCATATCCGTCATGGGCATAGCCAATAAAATTTCTTATGCCGGAGCTTCGCTCATCCTCGCTATATTCCTCGACCTGTCGGATGTAAAGATGTCCGACACCACCGTGCCGTTCTACATAATTTCGGCCATCATCCTTGTAATGGGCCTCCTGTCGTATTTCGCCCCGCTGCCTGAATTGAAAGCCGAAGGCGAAGACGCCGCTGCCGACGCGAAACTGTCGCCCGAGATAGAGGCGGCGAATGCTAAAACTTCCGTGCTGCAATTCCCACACCTGGTGCTGGGTGCAATCGCCTACTTTTTCTACACGGGCGTCGAAGTGACCGCCCTGGGCTCGATCAACCACTACGCCGTAGTGTTGGGACTACCCTCTCCACAACACTACGTATGGTTCACCTCGATGTCGATGGTGGCGGGATATATCGTAGGAGTGGCCTTCATCCCCCGGGTGATAAGTCAGGTCACGGCGCTGAGGGCGTCGGCGTTGCTGGGTCTGTTGCTGTGTATCGCCATCGTCGCCGTCCCGACCTGGGCGTCGATCTATATGGTTGCCCTGCTGGGTCTGGCCAACGCGCTGATATTACCCGCAATATGGCCGCTGTCGCTCGCAGGCGTCGGCCGGTTTACTAAAATCGGATCGGGGCTGTTGGTCACGGGGGGTATCGGCGGAGCTGTGATACCACTCGTCTACGGAGCCGTGGTCGACGCCGTGGCATCGTCGCAGACAGCTTACCTGGTCTGCCTGCCATCTTACATCTTCATTCTATACTTTGCAATGAAAGGCTACAAGATCAGAACCAGTTTTTAATCCCAAACAACCATGAAAACCTTACTGTCACTCGCATGCCTTGCGCTGTTGTCCTGCACCGCAAATTCCGCACCGGTGGTACTTGCCGACGGCGGGAAAGCCCTGTATACGATAATCTGCCCAAAAGATGCCCCCGAACCGGAGCGGTTCGCCGCCGCGGAGCTGAAGAAATACCTCGGCCAGATCACCGGGGCCACATTTACCGTAGCGCAAAAAACCAAAGGCCCATCTATCGTGGTGGGTAATCCGCAGCGACTGCCCGGCAGCGTGACCCGTCCCGAAGGGGAAGGATTCATCGTGGCCCAAAAAGGCGAAACCATATATCTGGCCGGAGGATGTCCCCGCGCGACACTCTACGCAGTCTATGATTTCCTCGAAACGCTGGGTTGCCTCTGGGCCGCTCCCGGATTCAGCTACTTTCGTGGCACGGAAAGCCGGATCCCGGAAGCCAAAACACTAAAGGTCGACCTGGGAAAAGAACGGTATGAAACCACACGTTCGAAATACAGGCGTTACTACGCACCCAGTCCCGGAACCACACACGAAGAGATGGTAGCATTCGTCGATTGGATGCCCAAACTGCGATACAATGTTTTGGGTTTCAGGCTTCAAGGCAAGGACATGAGCTGGACGGCCCAACGCGAGAAACTGCTTCCTGAATTACGTAAACGCGGCATCATCGTCGAGGACGGCGGCCACGGCTACGACCATTTCCTCTCGCCGCTGATCGAAGATGGCAAACTCTTCGAGGCCCATCCCGAGTGGTTCGGTGTGAGCAAGCGTTTCGGAAAACCTGAAAACGGCTACCGCTCAGACCAGAAGCGCGTGATTTTCTGTACTACGAATCCCAATGCCATGGCATACATGCAGCGCAACGTGGTAGAATACCTTAAGGCACGTCCCGAGATCGAAATATTCGACTTCTGGCCGCCCGATCAGGATGTATGGTGCGAATGCGACCAGTGTACTGCTACAGGAGGCCCGTCGGACCGCCACGCTTTGTTGGTAAATTCGACAGTAGCACTGCTCAAAAAGGAGTTTCCTAACCTCAAAACCGAGTGCCTGGCATACCATTTCTATTACGAGCCGCCAAAAAACGTACCCCTATCGGCCGACGTGCTGCTAGACTTCGCCGACTATTACCAGAACTTCGAGTACCAGTTCTACGACCCCCGCAACATCCCCAACAAAAAGCACAACGATGCCCTGGTGAAGTGGAGCAAGGAGTTCAAAGGTGAACTTTCGATCTACTCCTACTACCGCAAAGGATTCTGGCGCAGCCTCCCCAACGTGATAGTCGACTATATGCAGAACGACATGAAATATTACGATTCGTTAGGCATAGTGGGTGTGTCGGTCTACTCAGAGGCAAGCGACTGGTTCACCTACGGTGTCAACCACTACGCGCTCGGGCGCCTGGCGTGGAACCCCTATGACGATACAGGCCGGATGATGAAAGAGTACTGCTCCACCGTATTCGGGCCCGCGGCACCACTGGCCGAAGAGGTCTACCGCGAATTCGAAGATGTGGTGCGGTTCGCCTGCGTGATCCACCAGACGACCTACAAAACCGACGCACAATACGACGCCTACGCCGCACGGATGCAACATTGCATAGACCGTTGCCAGGCGGAACAGAAAAAGTATGCGGAAGGATCGGTAACCCGCAACCACATCGGACTGCTGGGCCTCACGGCCGAATACGCCCTGCGAAGCATCGGCATGATGCGCTCGCTGGCCGAAAAAGAGAGGGCACTGCAGAAAAAAGACGCCGACATAACATTCGACGCCGTAACAGGAGCACTGACACGAAACCACCCTCTGACACCCGAACTCAGAGACTGGATAAATGCCCATAACGATATGGGAATATTCATAAAGGTGTCTAAATAATCCCACACTTGTATTATGGAGAGCAGAGGAGTTGAGATACGCAGATTGAACCGCTTGACGGTTGACGAGTTGGTTGCCTGCTCCGGCGGTCACCTGCTTGTGCTGGACGACATCGACGGGTTGCACCGTTATTTCGCCGGCCACATGGCGGACCTCGTGGAGTCGAACAATGCCTGCGGAAGGCCTACAGCGGGAATATTCCCGTTCGGACCGGTAGGTCAATACCCATATTTCATCGGGGAGGTCAACCGGAGACGGATATCGCTTGCCTCGACATGGTTCTTCTTTATGGACGAGTATGCCGGGGAAAACGGGGTGGAGGTCTCTTTGGAGCATCCGCTCAGTTTCCGGGGCAAGTTGTCGGCCATGTTCCGGGGTATCGACCGGGAGCTGTTGCCCGACTATTCGAAGATCGTGTTCCCGTTGCACGAAAACATAGGTTCGCTCGCAGGAGCCATAGCTTCACAACACCTCGACGTGACATATGGAGGTATAGGCATCCACGGCCATCTGGCATTCAATGAACCCGAGCCGGGGGTCCGCAATACCGGTCCGCGTCTGGTGACTCTCAACGACTATACTGTCACTATCAATTCCATCCGCGAAGGGATCGGTGGCAATATCGAAAATTTCCCACGGCAAGCGTTGACCCTGGGCATGAACCAGCTATTCGCAGCAAAGAAGATAGTTCTATTCTGCCGCAACGGAAGCGCCGATATCGACTGGGCTAACACGGTTCTGCGTCTCGCCCTGCTCGGCACGCCTGGCGACGACTACCCCGTGACTTACGTCAAACAACATCCCGACTGGCTCATAGTCACCGACCGGGATACTGTGGCAACCCCAATATCCATATAACCATGACGAGGCAGTATCATATCAAGAAGGTGGTCAATCCAGACTCGGTACTGGAAAATTGCACGGTGTCGGTCAGCGACGGAGTTATAGCTGATGTCAGACCGGAAAGTTCCGGCGGAGCTGAAGGTACATGGCATTATGCCGTTCCGGGGTTTATCGACATACACACCCACGGTGGGGGAGGCCACGAATTGATGGACGGCACCCCCTCCACTTTTGATGCATTGGCACGCTACTATATTGGCTGCGGGACGACGTCGTTCCTATCGTCTACCGTCACAGCACCATTGGACCGTACGCAGGAGGTGCTGTGGATAGCTTCGTCGGCCATACTCGAGAACGAGCGTTTGGCCCGCGAAGGACGGCAGGCGCGCTGCCTGGGGCTGCATCTCGAAGGGCCGTGGCTTTCGGCCAAGAATCTCGGAGCACAAAACCCGGCATGCTGCATAGCTCCGGGGGCCGAAAGCATGGCGATGATCGAAAAATACAGCCCGGTGATCTCAATGGCTACTTTTTCATACCATACTCCCGAATCTAAAGTATTTCTCGACAAACTGTCGGCACTGGGCATCATCCCGGCATGCGGCCACGACGAAGCCGTGGATTACGAAATCGAGGAGGCGTTCCGCCGCGGGGTGAAGGTCATCACACACATCTATTGCGTCACTTCCGGATTTGGCCGGCGTGACGGGCGCAAACACCTGGGCACGATAGAGATGGCGCTGATGACTCCAGGCATAGCAGTGGAAGTTATCGCCGACGGGCACCATATAACAAAATATATCTGGGATTTCATCCGCCACAACAAGACGATGGACGATATAATTGTGGTCACCGACTCGATGCGTTGCGCCGGCCTGGCCACCGAACCGGGCAAGGCTTACGACCTGGGCGGGGTGCGTGTGTTTGTCGAAGACGGGGTGGCGTGGACCGAAGACCGCTCGGCTTATGCGGGAAGCGTCGCCACGATGCACTCCTGTTTCCGAAGGCTCGTCACCGAGTGGGGAGTCTCGCTGCCAGACGCCGTGAAAGCCACCTCGTCGAATCAGGCCCGGCTGTTGGGACTCGACACCCTGGGAGCCATACGCCCCGGCATGACAGCGGATATAGTGCTAATGGACAGCGACTTCAATCTGGTGAAGGTTATAAAATCGGGCGTGGGGTCCATGCCGAAGATTTAACCGGCTAAAAAACTGTTTAAAAATATCTGAGATGAAAAAGAGAGCGATATATCTATCCGCAACACTGGCAACAGTATCGCTTGCCTGCAGTGCCGGAGCTGCACAGCCCGAAAAGCTGACCGACTATGTGAACCCCAATATCGGTACTGCACACTCGCGTTGGTTCTTCTATACACCCGCGGCGCTGCCGTTCGGCATGGCCAAGCCGGCCCCGTCGACCGACGCTCACCTGGGCAGCAAAGGCGGCTGGCAGGCCAACGGATACGACGGCCGCCACACGTCGATAGAAGGGTTTGCCAATTTTCATGAATTCCAGGTAGGCGGAGTGGTGATGGCACCAACGACGGGAGTGTTGCAGACCATACCCGGAGCACTCGACGATCCCGACGGCGGCTACCGTTCGCGCTTCGACAAAGCGGACGAATATGCCACCGCGGGCTACTACAGTGTCGTGCTTAAAGACTACCGCATAAAGGCGGAACTTACGGCTACCAAACGTGTCGCACTGCATCGCTACACCTTTCCCGCCTCACGCCAGTCGCACATAATATTCGACATAGGCAACCGCCAGGGCGAGAGCGGCGTCGTGCGTGACGCAAAGGTGTCGTACACTTCCGACGGACGTGTGGAAGGATATATTATAACCTATCCCGACTATGTCAAAAAGTACCAGAAGGACGGCGATGTTAAGATGTATTTTTCGGCCGTCGCCGACAAGACGCCTTACCAGTGGGGTATTTTCTACAAGGACAAGACTTCTGCCGGCCTGCGTGAGGCAGTAGGTTCGGGTGCGGGGCTCTACCTGACTTTCGACACCGCCGAAGGCGAGGCGGTTACGGTGAAAGTGGGGCTATCCTACACATCCATCGAAAACGCCCGCCTCAACATGGCTGCCGAAGCTGCCGCCCTGACATTCGACAAGGCCAAAGAGGCCGCCATAGGCACATGGAACGAAACCCTTTCGAAAATAACCGTCGAAGGGGGCACCCGCGATGACCGCGTGAAGTTCTATACCGGATTTTTCCACGCCATGCTCGGGCGCGGCCTGGCGAGCGACGTCAACGGCGCATATCCCGCCAACGACGGCAGCGTGAAACAGATTCCTCTCGACAAACGTGGCCGCCCGATTCACAACCACTACAACACCGATGCGATATGGGGCGGTTACTGGAGCCTCACGCAACTCTGGGCGCTCATATGCCCTGAATATTATGCCGACTGGATACAGAGCCAATTGCTGGTCTACAAAGATTCGGGGTGGCTGGGCGACGGCATCGCTTCGAGCAGGTTCGTCTCGGGCGTGGGCACCAACTTCACGGGGCTGGCTTTCGCGGCGGCTTACGCCTGCGGCATCACGGGCTTCGATGAGCGCCTGGCCTACGAAGCCGCCCTGAAAAACGAAACCCAGTGGCGGGGACGCCCTGACGGTGCAGGCAAGATAGACCTGAAGAACTTTGTCGAAAAAGGTTATTCGTACTACGCCCAGGCGCTCACGGCCGACTCGTCGCGCTTCGCCGCATCGCATGTCCTCGAATATTCGTTCAGCTCGTGGGCTGTGGCACAAATGGCGCAGGCGATGGGGCATGACGGCGACTACAAGACGCTTATGCGACAATCGGAAAACTGGCGCAACATCTACGATCCGTCGGTGGGGATGTTCCGTCCGCGCAACACGAAAGGTGAGTTCATTTCAGAATTCAACCCCCTGAATCCGCGACATGGATTCCAGGAGGGCAACGCCCTGCAATACAGTTTCTATGTCCCGCACACTCCCGAGGTGCTCGTAGACCTCATCGGCAAGGAGCGTTTCAACCACCGCCTCGACAGTATTTTCACTGTTTCCCAAAAGAATATCTTCGGCGGCGGCACGAGCGTGCACGCTTTTGCCGGCCTGTCGGCTCCCTACAACCAGGGGAACCAGCCATGCCTCTACATCCCGTGGATGTTCAATTTCTCCGGGAAGCCGCACCTGACGCAAAAGTGGGTCAGGGCCATCTGCGACGAATTTTATGGGACGGAAGAGGTCCACGGTTATGGCTACGGGCAGGACGAAGACCAGGGGCAACTCGGAGCCTGGTATGTGATATCGTCGATAGGGCTCTTCGACGTGCGTGGCCTTACGGCTCCCTCGCCGGAGTTCCAGATCGGCAGCCCGCTGTTCGACCGTGTCACGATAACGATGCCCACGGGCAGGAAATTCGTGATCCGCACCGTCGGCAACTCTAAAGAGAATGTCTACATCGAATCTGTCACAATCGACTCACGCCGCGACACCTCGCTGCGGATATCTTACCGCAAGGTCGTCGAAGGAGGAGAGATGGTATTGATAATGAGCAATAAACCCTCAGAATCTATCTGACAAACTTTGACCCTATCCCGATATGCCATGAAAAAACTGTTGATACCTTTGTTTTGCCTCACGGCTTTCAGCGCCGCAGCCAAAACCCTGACGCTAGCCACAAGCGGAAAAGCCAGCTACACCGTAGTAACCCCGCAGCAACCTTCCGCCGCGGAGGTGTTAGCCGCCGCGGAATTAGCCAAGTATCTCGAAGAGATGAGCGGAACGTCGTTCACCGTTTCGGATAAGGCGGCGTCACTATCTATCTTCGTGGGACTCACCACAAAGTTTGCCCCGGTAAAGGGTGCAAAACAACTGCAGGCCGGTAGCGAAACAGCATCGATATCGGTAAATGGGAAAAACATCTACCTTACCGGAACCGATGCCGGAGCGGTCTGCCATGCCGTCTACGGATTCCTGCATTCGCTGGGATGCCGTTGGTTCGCCCCCGACTACGTATTTTTCGAAGGGCGCTCCCGGGCGATTCCACACACTGCGGAATTACGCTACATCCACAAAGGTGACGCGGTTTCTTCACCCGCAATGAAATATCGCAAATTCTATGTCGAAGAGGGATTGTCGCATACTACCGAAAACCTGATGCAACTCATCGATTGGATGCCCAAGTTGGGGTACAACACACTTGTCATTCCGATAAATTACGAGGGCCACGGACGCGTGATGTGGGACAACTGGCGACGCCTGCTGACTCCGGAGTTACAGAAACGCGGCATCCTGATCGAAGTCGGGGGGCACGGCTACCAGAACTACTTCAATGCGTCGATGGAAGACGGGCGCCTCTACCGCGAGCATCCCGAGTGGTTCGGCATGGACGCCAAGGGGAACCGCTCTACCGAACAGCGGGTAGTATTCTGCACATCGAATAGCGACGCGGTGACATACCTGCACAAAAGCATACTCGCCTATCTCAAATCGCATCCCGAAATCGACATTTTCGACTTCTGGCCTCCCGACGGCGAACGTTGGTGCGAATGCACAGAGTGCAAAAAGACGACGCCCCCCGACCGCCACATAGCATTGGTGTCGCAGACGGCGCGTTTTCTTGCCCGGGAACTGCCGCGCGTCAGGCTCGAATGCATAGCCTACAGCCGCTATGTGACTCCTCCGCAGCACGAAAAACTCGATCCGAGCGTGTTGCTCGACTTCTGCCCTATAAACCAGAACTTCGAAACCCGCATCTACGAGCCGGTAGATAAGGAGAATATCCATTATAAGGAGGCCCTGATGCAGTGGCTCAAGGATTTCCGGGGCGAAATATCGATCTATTCCTACTATCGCAAGTACCTGTGGCGTAGCCTGCCCAATATAATCCCGCACTATATGCAGGACGAACTGAGATTCTACTCAAAAGTGGGGGCCAAAGGTATTTCGATATACTCCGAGCCTGGCGACTGGTTCGCCTACGGACCCAACTATTATGTGCTGGGTCGCCTGGCGCAGAATCCTGAGGCCGATGTCGACGCCCTGATGAAGGAGTACTCCGACGGGGTGTTCGCCGACGCGGGTGCCGTGGCGCTGAAAGTTTACGGCGAATTGGAGAACACGGTGCGTTTCGCCACCCGTTTCCCACACACCGGCCCACTGCCCCTGCCCGAATATGACAAAGCCGAAGAGCGCATAGCAGCGTGCCGCGCAGAGGTAGAAGCCGCCCGGATGCGCACCACCGACACGGTTGTGAAAAACCACCTCGACCGCATGCTGCTGATGTTGCAATATGTCACGATAAGCATAGGTGAACGCCGCCAGAGTGTGGCATCGGGCGAGAAAGAAGTGCGCAACCGCATGAGCCAGCAGGTCGGTAAACTGATATCGGACAATGTGGACAAAGGAGTATTCGTAGTACGCCATTCGAGATAACGCACTTTAGCAGGCATTAAAAACCGACAACATGAAATGGCTGTTCGTATTTTTCATAACGACCCTCTGTCTGCCTCACGGGGCGCTTGCAGGGCCTAACTCGATTGCCGGCGAGGCCGCGATCACCTCGTCGTCGGTCATGGGACCTGGATTCGAAGCTTCGAACATAGCCGACGGGATAATTGGTGTCGAAAACCGCGGGGAGTGGGCCGCCGCCGCCCGCAACCGCAACTATCCCTGGGTGCGCCTCACGTGGGAGGAAAAACAGTGGATCGACTGCATAGTGCTCTACGACCGTCCATCGCAGAGCGAAAACCTCGAAGGATGCCGGCTCGAATTCAGCGACGGCTCGAAAATATGGGTGACGCGCATCCCGAAGGACGGCACGGCAAAAAAGGTGGAGTTCCCGGAGAAAAACGTCGAATGGGTACAGATCACCGGAATCGACGGCGACGGGGTGAACCTCGGGCTGTCGGAGGTGGAGGTATTCCCTTCGCCGAAACAACACGTCGATTATGTCGATTGGGTCGACCCCTACATCGAAACCAACCGTGGCCGCTACTTCTATTTCATCACCGGCCAACTGCCCTACGGCATGATGTCGGCCGCGCCGCTGACCCGTAACAAAAACCATGACGGCGGAGGATACAACTACAATGAGAGCCATATCCTATGTTTCAGCCAGATACATTGGTGGTCGATGTCGGGCATCGGCATCATGCCGGCCCGCGATGAGGTCGACCCCACTCAAGGGGAATCGGCTTGGAAATCCGCGTTCAGCCACGACGACGAGATCGTGCAACCCGGCTACCACAGGGTGCTGCTGCGCGATCCTGGAGTGTGGGTCGAACAGACGGCCACAGAACGCGTGAGCTTCTATCGTTTCAGATGGACCGAAAGCGGCATGGCACAAATACTTACCAACCTGGGTGGATTCCTCGGCAACAGCGTCATGGCCAATGCCGATGTGAGGAAGACCGGCGACGCGGGGTTCGAGGGCTCGTTCTCGTCGGTGAAACGCCCGTGGGGAGGCCCGGCCGATATCAAAGTGTTTTTCGTGGTTCGTTTCGATAAACCGTTCGCCTCGTTGGATGGCTGGAGTGATGGGAAGCGTCTAAGTGGCATAGAGTCGCTTCGTGGCACCGATGCAGGGGTCTCGGCCCGTTACGATGTCCGGGGCGGCGAACAGGTCCAGATGAAAATAGGTATTTCGCTCACGTCCGTCGAGAACGCGAAGGCCAACCTCGAAGCCGAATGCCCGGGCTGGGACTTCGATACAGTGCGCGCCCAAAGCCGCGGGGTGTGGAACGAATGGATGTCGCGCATCGACGTTCGCGGAGGCACCGAAGCACAGCGCACCAAATTCTACACCGACCTGTGGCACGTGCTCCTCGGGCGCCACAAAATGAACGACCTGTCGGGCGACTATCCCGATCGCACGCAGGGAAAGCGCACGGGACGGATCACCGACGCCGTATTCAAGATACGCACTATCCCGCGCGGGACGGATGGCAGGTTGCAGTTCAACATGTATAACTTCGACGCCACCTGGGGCCAGCAGTGGAACCTCGACATTCTATGGGGACTGGCATACCCCGAAGTTGCCGACGACTTCGCCGCATCGCTGATCGAGTACGCCGACAACGGTTACCTGCTGCCGCGGGGCCCGGTCGGTGGCGGCTACTCCTACATCATGCGCGGCAACCCGTCGGTGCACCCGATAGTGAGTTGCTACATGATGGGCATACTCACCAAACGCCCCGACGCGGCCCATGCCTACGACATAATACGGCGCAACAGCCTCAAGGGAGGCATGCTCGAAATGCCGCCGCAGGTGACACCGGAAGATATAGAGTTTTACGACCGCAACGGCTGGGTGCCGTCGAACGCCGGAATAACGCTCGACGCCGCGTTCCAGGACTGGGCTATTGCCCAGATGGCACGCAAGCTCGGCAACAGCGAAGACTACGACCGCTTTATGGAACGCAGCCGCGGATGGCGCAAAACTTTCGACAGCAAAACAGGATTCGTATTCCCTATGACGCGTGACGGCAAATTCCTCCATTCGGATCCTCTGAGCGGCGAAGGATGGGTCGAAACCAATGCCTGGCAGGCCACCTTCAGCGTCGTCAACGACTACCAGGGGCTCGCCTCGCTGATGGGCGGGCGCGACTCGGTGGCGGCGAAACTCGACAGGGCTTTCCGTATGGCTGCCCCGGCCGATTTCGTTTCGGAATATCATACAGGATATGTGGCCTATTCCAACCAGCCGTGCCTGTCGAATGCCCACGTCTTCAGCCATATGGGCCAGCCTTGGCTGACGCAGTACTGGGTGCGCCGCGTCAAGGAACAGGCTTACGGAGGAACTACGCCCGATCTGGGCTACGGGGGCCACGATGAAGACCAGGGCCAGATGGGAGGCACAAGCGCACTGATGGCGATGGGCCTGTTCAACGTCTACGGCAACAAAACCGCGACGCCGTTCTACGAGATCACTTCGCCCGTGTTCGACGAGGTGACCATACGCCTCGACAACAATTATTACAAGGGAAAGACTTTCGCAATAAAGACATACAACAACTCCGCCGACAACTGCTACATCCAGCGTGCACGTCTCAACGGCCGTGAACTGCGCGAATTCTGGTTCACACACGACGAATACCGCCGGGGCGGAACGCTCGAAATATGGCTCGGCGACAAGCCGAATAAAAAATGGGGCACGGGTAAAATGCCCGCCATAGATTGATCTACGATGTAGAAGCATATAACAGGAAGACCGATCCGGGATAATTTAATTATCGTTATGAAAAACAAAGCAGGCATATTGTGTTGCGCGGTGTTGGGCGGAGTGCCCTGGTCGCTCCATGGCGAAGGATCGGCACAGCCCGGCGAAACTTCAGCGGGGAAAGCTCCACAAACAGGACGACAGCCGAATATAGTACTGATCGTAACCGACCAGCACCGTTTCGACTGCCTGGGCGCGATGGGCAACGCCATGATAAAGACTCCAAACCTCGATGCATTGGCAGGCGACGGAATGATCTTCATGAACGGCTATTCGTCGACGCCGAGCAGCACCCCGGCGCGTGCGGCATTGCTTACGGGTATGTCGCCATGGCATCACGGCATGGCGGGATACGGTGTGGTGGCTGAGAACTATCCCCACGAAATGCCGCGCATGCTTCACCACGCGGGGTATTACTCCTATGCCATAGGCAAACTGCATTACCATCCGCAACGCAACCTCCATGGCTACGACGGGGCGCTTTTAGACGAATCGGGGCGGGCCGAGAATGCTGACTTTGTGAGCGACTACCGCCAGTGGTTCGCCGCCCAGGCTCCCGGACTCAACCCCGACTCTACGGGTATAGGCTGGAACGAGCACAAGGGTGCGGTATATGCCCTCGATGAGAAACTCCATCCTACTGAATGGACCGCACGCGAGGCCGTCAGGTTCATTTCGGGCTACGACAAACACCGGCCGATGTTCCTCACCGTGTCGTTCGCCCGGCCCCACTCGCCATACGATCCCCCGCAGAGGTTTTACGACATCTATAAAGATGCCCCGGTGCCCGCCCCATACGTCGGTGAGTGGTGCGGCGAATTCGCAGACCGCCCCAACACCAAAAACGCAGCCTACGGCGACTTCGGACCAGAGCACGCACTCGAATCGCGCAGGTTCTATTACGCCGCCGTGACCTTCATCGACGAGAAAATAGGCGAAATCACTGCCGAGTTGCGCCGCCGGGGGATGTACGACAATACTCTCATAGTCTTCGTCTCCGACCACGGGGATATGCTCGGCGACCATCATCATTGGCGCAAGACCTACGCCTACGAGGGGTCGGCCCACGTTCCGTTCGTCGTGAAATTTCCCGCCGCCATAAAAGGCGCCTACCCGCCGGGAGCCAAAGCGTACCAGCCGGTAGAACTGCGCGACGTGCTGCCCACGATGCTCGATGCGGCGGGCATGCCGATTCCCGCCGGGATCGATGGACGTTCACTCATGGAAATTTATCGTAATAAAAAGGCTCCATGGAGGGAGTGGATCGACCTGGAACACACGGGTGCTTACGACAAAGCCATGTCGTGGGCGGCACTCACCGACGGACAGATGAAATACGTCTACTTCTTCCGCTCGGGCCACGAGCAACTCTTCGACATATCGCACTCGAAAGCCGAACTTCATTCGCTGGCCGGCGATCCCTCTTACGGCCAGGCCCTCGAACTGTGGCGCGGGAGGATGGCCGCCCATCTCGAAGAACGGGGCGAACGCTTCGTTAAAGACGGAAAACTCCAGACCATCGACCATGGAATACTTTATTCGCCCCATTACCCCCGGGGAGATACCAAATAAGAAATAAAAATGAAAAGCAAAGGAAAACACGCACTTGCACTGGCTTCGGCAAGCCTTGCTGCGATACCGGGATTTACGGCCCAACCTTCGCCGCGTCCGACGAACTTCATACTCATCAACCTCGACGACGCGGGATGGGGAGACTTTTCATGCAACGGGGCGTTGGACTACACCACCCCCAATATCGACCGCATGGCGGCGGAAGGAATGCGTTTCACACACTTCCTTTCGGCGCAACCCATCAGCGGGGCGTCGCGCATGGGGCTCCTGACAGGGTGTTATCCCAATCGCATCGGTTACTGGGGCGCTCCCGGGCCATCATCTAAAACAGGAATAGCAGAGGATGAGGAGACTATAGGCGAGGTACTTAAGAAGAAAGGATACCACACCGCCATATACGGCAAGTGGCACCTGGGCAACCGGGAACAGTTCCTGCCGTTGCAGAACGGATTCGACGAATATTACGGCTTACCCTACTCCAATGACATGTGGAACCGCCACCCGGAGCGTCCCGGCTCCTATGCCGGATTGCCGACCTATGATGGCAATACCGTCGTGGGATATAACACCGACCAGTCGCGTTTTACGACCGATTACACCGAGCGTGCCGTGACATTCATAAAAAAGCATAAAAAAGAGAGCTTCTTCATCTACCTCGCCCACTCCATGCCGCACGTACCACTGGCCGTCTCCGATAAATTCAAGGGCAAGAGTGGGCAGGGACTCTACGGCGACGTGATGATGGAAATAGACTGGAGCGTCGGCGAGATACTGCGCACGCTGCGCGAGACGGGGCTCGACCACAATACACTGGTGATCCTGACATCCGATAACGGCCCTTGGGCCAACTACGGCAACCATGCCGGATCGACCGGCGGATTGCGCCAGGCTAAAGCAACGACATTCGAAGGCGGCAACCGCGTGCCATGCATAATGTGGTGGAACGGGACCATAACCCCGGGAACGGTCTGCAACAAGCTATCGTCACAGATCGACATCCTGCCCACCTTCGCCGAGATTAGCGGGGCCCCGCTACCGGGACAAACTATCGACGGCGTAAGCCTCATGCCTCTGATCAAAGGAGAGAGCGATGCCGACCCGCGGGGGATGTTCGCCTTCTACTTCAAAAAGAACGACCTGGAAGCGGTTACCGACGGGCGGTTCAAACTGGTCTTCCCGCACCGCTACCGCGATTACGGGGCATTCCCTCCCGGAGAGAACGGGCGTCCCGGGAAACTTGTCAATGACAGGGAATTACCCGAAACCGAGCTCTACGACCTGAGGCGCGACCCGGGCGAACGCTACAATGTCATCGACCTCTATCCCGAGGCCGTGGCCCGTCTCGAAGCATTTGCCGACTCGATGCGCGTGGTATTGGGTGACGACCTGCGCGGGATCAAGGGCCGCGACAACCGCCCGGTAGGGGAGGCAAAAGAGTAGGACAGGATGAAACCCGCGATATATAATATGACTGTGGCGGCACTCGTTCCGGCGGCACTATGTGCTTCCCGGACCGAGGTGGAAGCGGCGTCACGGCAGCCCAATGTCATTTTCATACTGGCCGACGACATGGGTTACGGCGACGTGTCGGCATTGAATCCGCAATCAGGAATTAAAACGCCGAACATCGACCGTCTGGCACGGTCGGGAGCCGTCTTTACCGATGCCCATTCGTCCTCATCTGTAAGCACACCATCACGCTACGCTGTGCTTACCGGGCGCTATGCATGGCGCACCACGCTCAAAAGCGGCGTTGGCAACGGATACAGCGCCCCGTTGATAGCCCAGGGACGTACCACCGTGGCGTCGATGCTGCGGGGAGCTGGATACCACACGGCCTGCATCGGGAAATGGCACCTGGGATGGACATGGCACGGCGTGGAGCGTGGGATCGATTCTGTCGATTTTACTAAACCGATTCAGGCCGGCCCGACGACCGCAGGGTTCGACTACTTCTACGGCATCAGCGCATCACTCGACATGCCTCCGTATGTCTATGTCGAGAATGACCGTGTCACAGCCCCGCCCGACCGCGAGACCGAAAGCAAAGGGTTAGCCTTCTGGCGCAAAGGCCCAACCGGAGCCGACTTCCGGCACGGCGATGTGCTCGAAAATTTAATATCGCGGGCCGAAACATACATCTCCGAAAGGGCACGTAGCGGCAAGCCGTTTTTTCTCTATCTGCCTTTGCCTGCCCCGCACACCCCGATAATACCCTCCGCGGCGTTTGAAGGCCGGTCGGGACTCAACGCCTATGCCGACTTCGTGATGATGGTCGACGCGATGGTGGGCCGTATAGCCGGGGCAGCGGATAAAGCTGGCGCGGCCCGTAACACGATGATAGTATTCACTGCCGATAACGGGTGCAGCCCCGCAGCACACATTCCCGAACTTGAGGCGGCGGGGCATTTCCCGAGTTACATCTACCGCGGCCATAAAGCCGATCTCTTCGAAGGCGGCCACCGCGTTCCATGTATAGTGAACTGGCCCGGCACCATTGAGCAGCACCGCATAGACCAGACGGTCTGCCTGACCGACTTCATGGCCACTATCGCTTCGGCAACAGGGTGCCGCCTTAAGGATAATGAGGGGGAGGACAGTTTCGACCTTCTTCCGTTATTCGCTGAAACGGCTTCACAGCGACCTATTCGCGAATATACCGTGCACCACTCCATAAACGGCAGTTTCACGATCCGAAGCGGTCGCTGGAAACTGCTTTTCGCCCCCGATTCCGGCGGCTGGAGCTATCCCCGGCCGGGACGCAACGACGAATATATAGCCACACTGCCGTCGTTGCAACTCTACAACATGGAAAACGACCCGGGGGAACGCAACAATGTCTTCGACACATACCCCGAAGTGGCCGGGCGGTTGCGTGGCGCAATGATCTCAGCCATAAAAAACGGACGTACCTCTCCCGGAAAGCCCCAAAACAACGATTCCGCGGCCAAATGGAGACAGGCCGCCCGGATAACGGGCTACGATACGCCGGGAGATTTTCCGTAACGCGCCGCATCGGCACCATTGACGACATATAACTTCAAACAACCTAATCAACCTTTTATATTATGAAACCCAAAACTGAAGCCATTGCGAATGGAACTACACGAGTCAGGGGCCGCACCCGGCAACTGATCGTATTTCCTGTCATCATCCTCTCCTGCCTGCTTTCGGTATGGAGCACTCCTGCGTTTGGACAGGCAAAAGAAAAACAGATATCGGGAACGGTCTTAACCAGCGAAAACCACCCGCTGGCCGGAGTGGTGGTCCTGATCAAAGGTACCAACCGGGGTACAACCACCGATGCCCGGGGACGGTTCTCGCTCAGGGCCGCCGAGGGAGAGATCATCTCGGTAACGATGATCGGATTCAAAGACAATGAATTCACCGTCGATAAGCGCGACGTGTACTCGTTTGTGATAGAAGAGGAGGCCACACTGGTCGACGATGTGGTTGTCGTGGGCTACGGTACCCAAAAGAAGGTCAACCTGACCGGTGCCGTCGACCAGATCAAGGGTGACGCCCTTGCCGACCGTTCGGCAACGTCGGTGTCGATGTTGCTCCAGGGCCAGGTTCCGGGTCTTACGGGCTTCACGACGGGCGAATACGGTTTCGAACCGGGCGCACAACTCGACTTCAGCGTCCGCGGACAGGGGTCGGCTTATGTGCTCATCGATGGAGTGGAAGGGGACATGAACCGCCTGAACCCCGCCGATATCGAGTCGATATCGGTATTGAAAGACGCCGCCGCGTCGGCAATCTACGGTGCGCGCGCCACCTACGGTGTCATATTGATAACCACCAAAGCCGGCCGTATATCGAAGCCCACGGTAACATTCAACTTCCAGCAATCTTACACCAAGGCGTGCCGCATGCCGTCGATGGTCGACTCATACACTTATGCGCTCGCCGTCAATGAAGCGGGGATAAACTCCGGAGCGGCCCAGCCCTACAAAGACGACCACGTCGACCGCATACTGGCATATATGGCCGACCCGACGCTTCCCGAAACAGTACCCCTGCCCAATGGCAACTGGCATGCAGGCAATGCCAATTACGACTGGTATGACGAGTACTTCGGAGGATTCGGAAAGCGCAACCAGCAGAATTTCCAGGTACAGGGCGGTACGAAAGATGTACGCTACATGGTGTCGGTAGGCCACTATGCCGACGATGGACTTATCAAGTATGGCACCGACAAGTACAGCCGTCTGAACCTCAACTCGAAGTTCGACGCAAATCTTACAAATTGGTGGACTTTCTCATCCAACACGTTATACAGCCGCACCAACAGGGAATTCCCCGCATACGACTCGCAGGGGAACTACGACCTGTTGATGCACCAGCTGGCCCGCACCCCGCCTTTCCAGGCCCTTAAAACACCCAACGGCTACTATACGATACAATCTAAAGTGCCCTGGACACAGGACGCCGGAACCGAAACGAACATTGGAAATTCATTCACCCAGAGATTGGCGACACAGATCAATTTCACCAAGAACTGGAAACTGAATGCCGACTTCTCGTTCCGTATCGAGAACTGGCAGTGGGAGCGCGCGGAGTTCACCGTATATGAAGATAAGGTAGACGGTTCTCTTTCCGCATCCGGGACCACCATTCCTCCGAACATAGCCAAAACCCAAACAGCAAAAGCATACTATACGACAAACATATACTCCTCCTACGATTTCAGCATCAACAAAGCCCATAACTTCCACCTGATGGCCGGCTTCCAGTACGAAGACAGCCAGGACGAGGCCATAAGCGGTACGAAAAAGGGAATCATATCCAACAGCGTTCCGTCGTTCTCGACATCCACGGGCGAAATAACCCTCGGAGACGAACTGAACTGGTGGGCAACACAGGGCATATTCGCGCGTTTCGGTTACAATTACAAGGAGCGCTACCTGTTCGAGGCCAATATGCGTTACGACGGTACTTCGAAATTTGCCAAAGACCATGCCTGGGGCACCTTC
Source organism: Rikenellaceae bacterium (assembly GCA_031552535.1). Classification (GTDB taxonomy): domain Bacteria; phylum Bacteroidota; class Bacteroidia; order Bacteroidales; family Rikenellaceae; genus JAVBMJ01. Next base: position 49,594 of record JAVBMJ010000004.1, on the reverse strand, counting down.
CCGTCATTCTCCGCCGGATGGAACATCGCAAAAGAGAATTTCATGAAGAAACATGTCAAAGTGATCGACATGCTCAAACTGCGTGCTTCGTGGGGACAGATCGGTAACCAGAATGTGGCCGCTTACCAGGACCTGCCGCTGCTGGGAACCAACTCCAACCTCGGATGGATCATCAATGGCTCGCGCCCCGACTACACCACGGCTCCCCAGGAGATAAATCCCAACCTGACATGGGAGACATCCGAGACTGCCGACATAGGGATCGATATTGCCGCGTTTAAAAACCGCTTCACCCTCACGGCCGACATCTACCAGCGTATGACCCGCGACCGCCTGGGTCCGGCCGAAGCCCGTCCGGCGACTCTCGGTGCGACATTGCCCAAAGCCAACAACTCGACCCTGCGCACACGCGGATGGGAACTTAGTGTGGGCTGGCGCAGCACGATAGGGAAAGATTTCATCTACAACGTAAGCGCCATGGTGTCGGACTACCAGAGCGTGGTGACCCGGTTCAACAACCCCACCAAGATACTTACCACCGATTACGAAGGAAAAGTGATAGGCGAAATATGGGGCTTCGAGACCGATGGATTCATCTACACCCAGGAAGAGGCCGACAGGATAACCGCCGACAAGAGCCAGTCGTACTTCTCGAACGAAGCATGGCAGATAGGCGACATCCGCTACAAAGACCTCGACGGTGTGGCAGGAATCTCCGCCGGCGACAACACGGTTTTCAACCCCGGCGACCGCAAGATCATCGGCAACACCACGCCGCGCTACCAATTCGGCCTGAACTTCGGCGCCCAATACAAGGGATTCGACTTTTCGATGCTCTGGCAGGGAGTACTCAAACGCGACATGTTCCTCACAGGCTCGATGTTCTGGGGCTTCGGCAACTCGGGGCAGGAGAACCTTTTCCCGGTACACATGGACTACTTCCGTGACAAAGAACAGGTCATAAGGAACAGTGCCGGAGGAGTGGAGACTATTTATTCAGGTCTGGGAATAAACAACATAGACCCCTATTTCCCAAAGCCTTACCGTACGGCTACTCGTAACGCCAAAAACCAGCAGGTGCAAACCAAATACATGCAAAACGGTGCCTATGCGCGCCTCAAGAATCTGCAGGTGGGATACACTTTTCCCAAAAAGTGGATGGACAAGATATACATGCAGAACATAAGGATATTCTTCTCGGGCGAAAACCTCTGGACGATAACAGCCAAAAACTTCCACACCCCGCTCGACCCCGAAACCGCCGATAAAGGCCGCCGCGGAAACGGGAAATCGTACTTCTCGCAAACGATCTTCTCGTTTGGAGCCGATATAAAATTCTAACCATTAAAGCACCAACCGTTATGAAAAGGTCAAAACATATATTCTATACCGCCTCATTGTGCGCGCTTTTAATGGGGCTTGCTTCGTGCGAAGATTGGATCGACCGCCCACCTCGCGACAGCATAGGTAACGAGAGCTACTGGCTCACGCCTAAAGATTTCGAAAATTACACACTCCAGTACTATCCCCGGTTCCCGGCATTCGGCAATCAGGTTCACACTTACACAGGTATAATGGGCTACGACGCCTTCCACGGCTCGGATCACGCCATTACGGGAACCACTCCCAACTCCACGCTCAACGGCACCGAGGTTGCCAGCGGAACAAACGGCGAATGGGGTTGGGGCGACATACGCTCGGTGAATATCTTCTTCGACAATCTGGCCAAGAGTCCCGTGGCGCGTAAGGAGATTCGCCATTTCATAGGCGAGGCATATTTCTTCCGTGCATGGTTCTACTTCGAAAAGGTCAAGAACTTCGGCGACGTGCCCTGGTATACGAGTGCGATGCACATGGATTCGCCCGAACTCTACCGCAAGCGCGATCCGCGCAATGTGGTGATCGACTCGATACTCGTGCAACTCGACTCGGCGGCGACACACCTCACGCCGATCCACCAGATGACCGCGCTGGGAGGTACCAACCGCCTGAGCCGTGAGATAGCCCTGGCGTTCAAGTCGCGCGTGGCCCTGTTCGAAGGGACATGGGAGAAGTACCACAACGGTACCGATTTCGGAGTGAAAAATGCCGACTGGAACAAATATTTCCGCATCGCGGTGGCTGCCGCCGAAGAGATCATGAACAATACAGCCACCAACAAGATCGCCATTTACAACAAAAATAAACCGGCCGAAGACTACGCCTACATATTCGGGCAGGACGACATGAGCGCCATCCCGGAGATCATGCTCTGGAAGAAACACGACGTCGATCTGGGATTGGGCAATCAGTTGCAGCCATTCGTGTCGGGATTCACCGCGACGATCAGTGTGACCGAAAACCTCGTGCGCAACTATCTCAGCAAGACGGGAACCGTGATCGACTACAACACGCTGCTCACCACAAAGAAAGGCAACGAATTCCTTACCGAACTCGGCACACAGGCCGACAACCGGCTCAGCCAGACGATATGGATTCCGGGCGCGCTACTCTGCAACAATGCCAACGGCCTCAAGACGTTCGGCAAACCGGCTCTATCGACAAGCGCCAACGGATTCAACGGCACCGGATACCAGCTCCGCAAAGGAGTCAACCCGCTGAGTCCCACCACTGGCGGTCCGTCGACTACGCTCGGTAACACCGGAGGTATAATCTTCCGCTATGCCGAAGTGCTGCTCAACTACGCCGAGGCCAAAGCCGAACTGGGTGAAGCGGTAGATTATGACAAGTCGCTGAATTTGTTGCGCAAACGCGCCGGAATGCCCAATTTCGACAAAAATTTCACCGATGCTTCGCGCCAGTTTTATGCCGACTTCGGGTATACACTTTCCAATGAGTTGTATGAGATCCGCCGCGAAAGGGCTGTAGAACTGGCTTGCGAGGGATTCCGCAAAACGGATTACCGCCGCTGGGCCGCCGGACAGCTCTTCAAGGACAAGCGCCCGAAAGGGTATCCTTTCCTGCAAAGCGAGTGGGGATCGACAAAGATCAATACCCCGCGTGATGCACAGGGACTTATGGACCCGTTGCAGGCCGCCCTTCCCAACGGCTACAGTTTCGATATCGAGCGTGATTATCTCGACTATATCCCCACAAACGAGATAACCCTCAATCCCGACATGACACAGAATCCCAAGTGGTAGACAGACTCCTGTGAATTAAAACAGTTCGGGGCTTCCTGCATGCAGGAAGCCCCGATTTATGGCATATCGGCCTGTGTACACACACAGAATCCGGACCGTTTTACGGCAGTATCAGTTTATCTCTATCGAGTAGGGCATCAACGCCTGTACTCCACGTATCTTCAGCAGGTTGTCAACCTGTTTGTATTGTGTGAAAAGATCACCCAACTGCGACCGCATTTTCATCTCCTCCATCTCGGAAAGCGTGCGGAGAAGCATCGTCCACTGGTCTTCGGCATCGGTTACCTGATAGATGCGGTAATCGTCGGCTATCCCGGCCCTGTCCGCTGCCAGGTGGATGGCGTCCATCAGCCCGCCGAAACCGTCGATAAGCCCGATCGACAGTGCGTCGACACCCGACCACACACGTCCCTGACCTATGGCATCGACTTCGGCGACGGTGAGGTTACGCCCTGCGGCCACATGGCCCACGAACGTCGAATACACCTTCTCTATCTGGCGCATCATGAATTCCCTTTCCGGGTCCGTAAGGCTCCTGTAGAACATCCCTAAACCCAGATCCGCCGACGGATTGGTCTTCGACACATCGACCGTGACGCCCAACTTATCCCTCAACCCTTTCTTCGCGTTGAGCATGACCCCGAACACCCCTATCGAACCGGTTATCGTAGTCTGATTGGCGAGAATGGCATCGGCCTGGCATGCCACATAATACCCTCCGGAAGCAGCCATGTCGCCCATCGAAACGACTACAGGTTTTTCGGCTCTCAACAACGCCATCTCGCGAAGCATAACTTCCGACGCCAGCGCACTTCCTCCGGGAGAATTGACCCGCACAACCACACTCTTAACCTTCGCGTCTTTCCTGACCTTCTCCAGTTTGGCGGCTATCGTGGCGCCGCCGACATATCCGTCGCCACTCTCACCGTCCATGATCTGCCCGTTGATATATATCAATGCCACCTTATTCTTCGAGATACGCCCCGGACTTTGGCGTGCGCTTATAAAGTTGTGCATCGACACGATCTCCGGTTTGCCGTCAGCCTGTCCGCCGCTCATCTCCGAAAGGAGGCTATTTACCTGGTCCTGATAGACCAAACTGTCGGCAAGCCCTAACTCTACCGCTTTTTCAGCGGAATATATCGATAATCTGTCGGCGTAATCTATCAGGTCCGCCGAATCCAGCCCGCGCGACCTGGCCACGTCACCTACCATTTTACCCCACATCGAACCGAGCAAAGCATCCATCTGCAACCTGCTTTCGCGGCTCATGCCATCGAGGTAAAACGGTTCGACAGCCGACTTGAACGATCCGTGGCGCAGAATATCCACTTCCGCACCCAGTTTTTCGAGCGTCCCCTTGAAGAACATCACACTCGACGAAAGGCCCATCCACTCTATCATGCCCTCGGGGTTGAGCAACACGCGGTCGGCAACCGAACACATCCAGTAGTTATATTTGCTCGACACCTCGTTATAGGCCACCACGAATTTATCCGATTCCTTGAATTTAAGAATGGCGCTTCGCAACTCCTCAGGCGATGAGACATTACATATCCCGCCCGTAAGGTATATACCTTTGATACGGTCGTCGTAGGCCGCCCGGTCTATAGCATCGAGGACGTCTATAAGTTTGTGGCTTTTCTTCATCTTCATGCTCATAAAGTCGAACCCATGCAGGGGAGATGCCGCATGCGCGTCCTCGACCAACTCGCTGAGATCGATCTTAAGGACCGAGCGAGGAGCCACGACCGCCACTTTAGTCGCAGAGAATGATCCCAATGCCGCCACAAAGCCGGCAAGCATCATAACCCCTATAATTGCCAACACTATGTTGGCCACGACGAACGCCAGTAACGCCGCCCAGAAAGTTTTTGCAAAATTCATCTCATTTAATGCCTGTTATGGATAAGAATATCTGTTCTACCGTTCCTTTAAACCGCAACCTTACGGGTCCTTATCCACGACCCGCACCGGGCGGCTTTTGCCGGACCGTAAAAAACGATCCGTATTACAATTATATCGCCTCACGTAAACCGTGGGGGAGTTCGGCCACATGCACGCTATCGTCAGAGTAAGATGTAGCAGCAGTTTTTACCGGGAAACATCCCCGCAATTTCCATGCAAATATAGTCACACTTTCCCCATTTCTACTGTAACGCAGCAGCTTTTACCCGATTTTTACCTGCGCGAAACAGGAGCGGCAGGCAAGGTGAATGGGAATTGCGGGGACGGGGTGTGTTCATCACACATGATCCGCCACATATCGGCCACAATGCCGGGGTTTGAGGCTGCCACATCGTGATCTTCATGCAGATCATCAGACAGGTCGTAAAGTTCCATGCGCATCTTCGCCGGATCGTTTATGTCGAGCAGGACGCCTTTCCAGTTCCCTTTACGGACAGCCATCTTGCCTCCTTCCTCGTGGAATTCCCAGAAAAAATGGCTGTGCTGTTGTTGTTCCCCGGTTTTGCCTGCCAGGGTAGGCCATATCGAGATCCCGTCGGTTGCGGGAACAACGGCACCGGCCAGTGTAGCCAATGTAGGCATCGCGTCCCAGAATGCGCATGGAAGGTCGCTCACCGCGCCGCGCTCCACCACTGCAGGATAACGCACGATCAGCGGCACCCGTATGCCACCCTCGTAAAGATCTCGTTTCACTCCCCGCAACGGGCCGTAACTGCGGAAGAAATCGGGATCGGCGCCCCCCTCGCGGTGCGGGCCGTTATCACTGGTAAACAACACTATGGTATTCCGGTCGAGGCCCGAGTCTTTCAGAAGTGCCAATACCTCGCCCACATAGGCGTCGAGGCGGGTGACCATGGCTGCAAAATCGGCCCTGGGATGCGGCGTGCTGCAATACCCGCCCAGTTTGAACGACGGGCCGCTGTCGACACCCTCATACGGGGTCTCGGGGAAACGGTCCCTGTAAGAGGCCATTATACTGTCGTCGGGGTTTACAAGTTCCGCATGGGGGATAACGTAGGTCAGCATGGCGAAGAACGGTTTATCCCTTTTTGCCCCGATAAAATCTAGCGCTTTGCGTTGTATGAGGTCTTGCGAATAGTCGCCCCTTCCCGCTCCCGCATTTGCGGCCAACCACACCGTATCGCCGTTATGCCACAAACGGTAAGGGTAGTAGTTATGTGCCATACGCTGGCAGTTGTAGCCGTAGAATTCGTCGAATCCCTGGTTTTCTGGAGCCCCTTCCGATCCGGGGTAACCCAGGCCCCATTTACCGAAACATCCCGTGGCGTAACCCGCATCCCGCAACATCTCTGCAATAGTGTAAGTGTCTGCCGGGAGCGGCTTCTGGCCTTCGGGTTTGTGTTCGAGGTTACCCCGTATCGGGGTGTGGCCTGTGTGCAGGCCTGTCATCAGCGATGAGCGCGACGGGGCGCTGACCGTGCATCCGGCATAATGCTGCGTGAAAAGCATCCCCTCGGCCGCCATACGGTCGATATTGGGCGTGGCTATCAACTTCTGCCCGTAACACCCCGGGTCGCCATAGCCCAGGTCGTCGGCCACGATGTAAATTATATTGGGTCGCGGTGGCTCGTCTCCGGCGCACGACACCAATCCCCCCGCAGCCAAAGCCGCCACTTTAAAATGCACATGTCGATAGATCATAGAGACAAAGTTAATAAATTCTTCCTAAAAAAACCGGAGACATTCTCCCGGTGGTATTTTTTACAAAGCCGGGCATGCTTTTGACACACCACGGATAGAGAAAACTTATGAAAAAGGTTAGCCGGGATTTTGTATCGCAAAAAAATAAGGTATTTTTGTGTTGCGGCGGCGAAAACCTATAGCCGGCCTGATTTCCCGATGGAAACCAGACAGATTCTTAGCGCTTGAATATTTTGTATAACATGGAAAATATAATAGAAATACCCCGCCAGGGTAAAGGCCCGTCGAAGATCGTCGTCGGTGACGTGATATCGAAACTCGACGCTTTTTTACCCGACCGCCGCATTATAGTCATTACCGATGCCAGCGTAGACCGCCTCTACAGCGACATCGTGCGCCGTTATGAGCACATAGTAATAGGCATGGGCGAGACGATAAAAACCCTTTCGACAATCGACTCGATATATCGCCGCCTGATAGAGATGGATGCCGACCGCCATTGTTTCATACTGGGTTTCGGAGGCGGTATCGTAACCGATATAGCCGGATTTGTGGCGTCGACCTGGATGCGGGGTGTAGATTTCGGTTTTGTGGCCACTACGTTGCTTTCGCAGGTCGATGCCAGCGTGGGAGGCAAGAACGGGGTCAACGTCGAGGGGTACAAAAATATGATTGGGGTATTCAACCAGCCCGATTTCGTGTTGTGCGATATGACCCTGCTCTCGACATTGCCCGAGAGGGAGTTCCGGGCTGGTCTGGCCGAGATACTTAAGGCCGGTGTGATCGCCGACACCGGATTGTTCGGGATGTTCGAAAGCCATACGGCCGACGATTTCCGCCGGGATAACCAACTGCTGGCCAAAGTCGTACTCGCCGCGATTCGCGTAAAGGCCGCCATAGTCGCCGACGATGAGCATGAACACGGCGTGAGGCGTAAATTGAATCTGGGACACACGTTCGCCCATGCCATAGAAAAATGCAGTGACAAATACCTTCACGGTGAGGCGGTGGCGGCGGGTCTGGCAATGATAGTCTCAGCCAGCACGACCCTCGGCATGCTCGCGCCGCAAAACGCTCACCGCATACTGGAAGCTATACGCAAGCAGGGGCTGCCCACCGAAACCGAGGTCAATATGAAGCGGCTGCTCAAGGCGTTGCAGCACGATAAGAAATCGGATGGAGACCGTATCAACCTGGTGCTTATAAACGACATAGGGGATTGCGGGATCCGGAAGACCCCATGGCCGGAACTGGAATCGATGTTCGGTTGAATTCCGGCAGGGGCTACCGGGGGTGCGGCTTACTCCCGGGCTGAGAAAATATTTAGAAACCGTTTAAAAACAATTCTTACATAACCCGATATGAAAAGCAGACTTAATGTCAAAGAGGTTAGTTTTCAATCGCAGCCACCCTTGCTCGACGAGATAGACGCAATGTTTTCTTCGCCGCAGATCGAATCGCACGAGATAGGGATCGTCAACTGGCCGGAGTATCCGGCAAAACCCGGCGTACGGTTCAAGATAGCTTACAGCGGCGACGAGATATACCTTAAATATTTTGTCCGGGAACCGGAGGTACTGGCACGTTATACCCGGGATGAAGATTCGAAGCCTTGGACCGATTCGTGCGTCGAGTTTTTCGTTATTCCCGGCGACGACGACATATATTATAACATCGAGATGAATTGCATCGGGTTCGGATTAATGAACGGCGGGCCTGTGGGCCAACGCCACCGTTTCGGGGAGGATGTAACTTCGCAGATACGCCGCCGTTCGACGCTCCCCGCCCGGGCGATAGATCCCGCGCAGACAGGCGACTTCGAGTGGAGCCTGACGATGGCTGTTCCGGTCGGATTGTTTTCGCTTTCGCCAGTCGCTCCGCTGAAAGGGCGCACTCTGCCTGCTAATTTCTATAAATGCGGCGACGATCTTCCCACATGCCACTTCCTGTCGTGGAGCCCGATAGATTTCCCGAAGCCAAGCTTCCATCAACCTGCATTTTTCGGCGAGATATATTTCGAGTAGCACCTGGCATGCAGGTCTCCGAAAATTCAGCACGCAAGGATACCTACGATAACATTATTGCCGCTACGATTGTAGCGGCAATAATGTTATAACCCATTGTATAAAAACTTTATATTACTCGAATAACTATCGCCGCACTTTTTACAACGGAGTCCATGCCATGACCATACCGCCGGTTATCCGGAAGGCCACCGTTGTTTCGAGAATCCGGCCCTCGTCGAGATGTACAGCACCATGAAGACACGCTCCGGCAGGATCGAAGCAGGTGATTTCTATATCGTCCGACAACGACAGTTCTTTACAGCCGGAATATTTATACAATGTCTCTTTGGCCGACCAGAAAATGGCCCGGACGTTATTGGCGTCGCCTGTAATAAACCGCTCCTCCGCACCGGAGATGTACTTAGACGCTATCCTGGCAAAGTTGCGATCCGCAGACTCTATATCTACTGCACACCTCTCCGCACAGACCATTACTACAGCCCATTGTCCGCTATGGGAGACAGCGATATGTTCTCCTCCGCCCGTCAAAACCGGCGCCCCCACCTCATTGTAACACACTTCGGCTCCCGGAACCATCTCCCGTAACAGGGTGCGCCACGCCAACCATTGCCGCCGTCGTAACTCCGACCCGAACCTGCTGCTTTCTGTGGCATCGGCTCTGCTGACCCTTGGCAGTAATTCGGCTATGGTTTCGGTGATGTGCCACAGCGCGACCACTCCCCCCTTCGTATTCTGTTTTTCGATAAAAGGCATGGCTGGTAAATATTGTGATCGGCCCTTCCGGGCTTCCCGTCCAATCGTAGCGTAGGGGGAAAATAATTATCCTTAAGAGCTTGTTTAAATTACTAACCCGTTGTGCATTTATAATGCGACGAGGTTTATTTTGTAAGCATTTGATACAAAGATATATACTTGCATTGTGGTTTCGGATCGCAGCCAGCGGAGAATGAATCTCGTAGCCGGAGCGAGATATTCGGCCCTCCGCGCCGGGTGGCTGCGGGCCGACAGCTTTGCAAAGCAAAGCTGATTTTCATACAAATGAAACTTTAATGCCTCGTTTTTCTAAGAAACTGTTTAAATTTCCTATGGAAAGTATTATAAGTTCTTCCGGGCCGCTTTTCGCATAAAAATTTCGTTACATAGAACACCGCTATGTGCCTCTATTTTCACTCAAAAATCATCACCGGAATATACTTAAATCTTTTTCCACAGGAAAATTAAACAGTTTCCAAGAATATTACCGAAGTTATTTTACATCTGTTTGTAGATGATTTTTTGTGGTGGGATGAGGCGAATAGCAGTTTCTATTTAACGAATTCCACCGCGGAAAAGCACGGCAAACAGCAGTAAAAGAACAAGATTAATATTTTTAAACAGTTTCTAAATGCACAACGGGTAATTTACTACGGAAATTTAAACAAATTTCAGGGCGTTTTGTTATTTCACGGGAATTTTGGCGATGCGGACGATATGCCTTCCGCCTTCGAACGGGGTCGATAGGAATGTGTCGACGATTTTTGCAGCTTCGGAATTTTCGATGAATCTGGCCGGAAGAACGCATATATTGGCGTCGTTGTGCTGCCGGGCAAGTTTACCGAGTTCTTCCGACCAGCATATCGCCGCGCGTATTCCCTGGTGCTTGTTTAGAGTCATTGCAATTCCGTTGCCGCTTCCGCACAACCCTACGCCCATGGACACCTCCCCGTTTTCGACGGCTGTTGCCAGTGGGTGTGCATAGTCGGGGTAGTCACATCGTTCTTCACTGTGGCATCCGAAGTCGTGTACGTCGTATCCCATAGAGTCGAGATATCCTACTAAAAACTCTTTCATCTGGTAGCCTGCGTGGTCGGCGGCTATTCCTATTTTTTTCATCCGGATGGGAGGTATATGTTATGCCACAAATGTAATTATAATTTATCGGTGCGATGCAACATCTAAGGGTTAAATAGTATCTTTACATCAAGGCGCGTTTAACCTGATGTCCACGCCCGTCTTTTGCGTTATTTTATGCCCTGTTTTTGCTTGATTTCCTTAAACAGTTTCTTAGGAAAATTAGACAAACTTTTAGTGTTGACACGCCATAAATCCAAACTATAACAAAACAGGATAACCCGCAATTTGTGACCGAGCATCAGATTATCGAGGGGTGTATCAGAGGGGATGCCTCGGCGCGGCGTGAGTTATATGATCGCTACGCCGCGGTTATGTATGGGGTATGCCGCCGTTATGTGGGTGACGGTGCCGTTGCGGAGGACCTGCTGCACGACGGTTTTGTTACCTTGTATATGAAAATAGGCGATTTTCGCGGCGAGGGATCTTTCGAAGGATGGTGCCGCAGGATATTTGTCACTACGGCGCTGGGGTATCTGCGAAAACGCAATCCGCTGGAAGATGCCCGGCCGGTGGAGGATATGCACCGTCTGGGCAGCCGTGATGCTTCTCCCGACGGGATTATTTCAGCCGGGGAGATTATGGAGTGCATGCAATTGTTGCCCGAAGGTTACCGCACTATCCTGAACCTGTATGCCGTCGAAGGGTATTCCCACCGTGAGGTGGGTGAGATGCTTGGCATAGGCGAAGTCACTTCGCGGTCGCAGTATTCGCGTGCAAGGGTGAGGCTGGCGGATATATTGAAAAAGAGGGGGCTTTTATGAATAAAAATAATGACATAGGAAAATTGCTTCGCGACAGGCTCGGCGACTTTCATGCGGAGCCTCCCGGGGGTATGTTCGACCGTATCGAGCGGAGCCTTGCAGATGTATCGTCCCGGGAGTCTTCTGCAGGAGTTCCCCGTAGAAGCCGCTCGCTGCAACGATGGCGATATGCCGTCGCTGCAGGTCTTATGTTTATGGTTGCCGGAGGCGGTTATCTGCTTTTACAAAAACGTGGTGAGGTGGTGTATGGACCATCTTCGGCTGTCGTTTTGCCCGATACGGCGGGTGACCGTACCGATATGGATGGCGGGGATGCCGTAGAGGTTGCGGAAAGCAATCATGTTGCTGCGGACGGCCACGCAGAAAAGGCCCTTGCCGGTAGATGGATGCGCAACGGAACATATATTTCCGACAGCCCGCCGCCGGCATCCGGAGACGATCTGCCTGATGCCGGTGGCGGGGAGGAAAAGGATAATCCGTCAAAAATCGTTCAGGGCAATGAAAATGGTGCGGCGGGTAGACCGGGGACTCCCGGTAGTGGTCCCGGAGGAGGTTCCGGAAGTGGTACGCAGATGAAAAGCCAGCCGGGACAGCAGCGGATTAAGGCAGTGGCGGGCGACTCCGGTGGTGCCCGTTCGTGGTCGTCAGGATCATATCTTGACGGGTCACAGCGGCGGCTCCGGCGTGGCAGGGCTTCGGTCTCGCTCTATGCCGTCAACACGCCTTTGGGCGGAGGCGACGATTCCCGGTCGAATTCGGGGTATAATACAAAGTTCCAGGTAACGGAAAACATACGTATGGCGGGTCTGGAGCATAACGGCGGTATATCCCAGACGGTGGGCATGGAAGCAGAGGCCGAGCACCGGATGCCTGTGACAGTGGGTGTCGACGTGTCGTGGAGGCTCAGCCGTGGCTGGAGTATTCAAAGCGGTATTATTTATACGCATCTTCGCTCGAAATGGGAGGTTTCCAACATGTCTACTTATTCCATGACCCAGGATCTTCATTATCTGGGGGTCCCGCTTTCGGTTTCGTGCCGTTTGCTTGGCGGTGGCGGCTGGAACCTGTACGCCCGGGCCGGGGGCGCTGCAGAACGCGGGGTGGCAGGGACATTGAAACGTTCTACGAGTATAGAGGGGGGAATGTCTGGTTCGCATGAAGAGAATGTGCCGATGGATGGTGCATGGCAATTTTCGTTGGGGGCTGCTTTGGGGGTTGCGTTCGATCTCTCGAAGCGTATTGCCTTATATGCCGAGCCGGGTGTCGGTTATTATTTCGAGAACGATAGCCAGCCTGAGAGTTATTACACCGAAAATAGAGTTGGATTTAACCTCAGGGCCGGGGTGCGGTTCAATCTTTAGAAAATTCATAGTCCTTTTTTGAACAGCGGGTTTTTGGTAATATTTTCAACAATTTCTAACATGGCAGGACGTTTTATTGTGCCGGTCGCTGAGGCATTTTATCCGAAAGCGGGATCTCGCCGCGCAACATCCGCGCTGCCTCTCCTGCCAGCCACAGGTAATGGTCCGACGGGCACTCCTTGTAGGTCAAAAAAGGACTTTCGCCTGTGGGAGGGTTGCCGGAGCATTTGAAAAAAGCCGTCCCTTCGTCTATTTCGTCGAACATGGCCAGGTATAGGCATGTTGCACCCGCCCTGAGGGCTCCTTCGGCCTGCGCCCAGAAAAAACGCCCTCCCTCGCGCGGGATCTGGTCGAGCGGGGCTGCCACGCCGTTCTGTAGGTTATACCAACTGAATCCGGGGAATACCACAGGAGCGTAATCCTTGCCATGGGACTTGCACCAGGCTATATCTTCCGCGATACGTTTCTGGAAGGCGGGGTAACCGCCAAGATTGAACCGCCCCACCAGCCAGGGATGGACTATGTCGGCCCGGGCTATGATACGGTGGAGGCGCGGGTCGGACATTGTGTCCATCGTCAGGGTGCGCCAACCGGTCGGCACGCCTACCAGGATGCTACACCCTTCGTCGCGCAGGAAGCGGATTATCTTTTCCACTTCGTCGTAGCCGTATTTGCGATTGTCGTTGAAGCCGATGCCCCATACAGCCACAAGCGGTTTGCCGTTGTGGTGGAGGTAGTGGTTGTCGTTGCGCGAAGTTATCCCCGCCTCTCCGGACAATCGTTTCCAGTCGGCTATCAATATATCCTCCTCGCCGGCTTTCATGCCCGACAGATCGTACATCACACAGAAGGCCCGCCCGTATTTCTCGGCGCAGTCGGCGGCATTCATCAGTATGGTGTTGTAGTTTGCCGCGCCTTCTTTTGAACGGATCGAGACCACGAAGCGCTGCATGAAAGCCCCGTCGATGCCGTATTGCTGCATCCAGCGGAAGTGCAGGTCGGTCGTCGAAAGGTCGTGGGAACTGAAAACGCGTGCCGCCGACCCGTCGCTGTGGATAAATTCGGTGGTGTAACTCACAGGATATTCACCGACATCGGGCCACAGGTCTATGGAGCAACGCCCTGGCGCGAAGTCGTTCCCTTTCCTGTAATGTTTCCATCCCATTCCAGCCCCGTCACCGGGAGTGTTGAACCATCCCTGGTACCCGGCCATCACCAGCCCGTTGTAGGAGGGGAACCTGACGGTTGTTTCCTGCGGTTTCCCGTCGGCACCGCATGCTGTCGCAGGGAGTAGCATCAATGCCGCTGCGCATATCGTTATTATTGTCTTCATCGGTGATTTATGTGTTAAGCCGCAGCGTCGCTGCAGGGTTCCGTTACGGGCCCATAGCCGTTATTCAAACAGCCTGAGCCCGTAATGGTAGTTGGAAACGTTGCCTGATAGCGGTAAACGCGCCAGCGGTCAGGCTCCGAAATCGCGGTTGGGTTTGTCGCCCATCACAATCACTATTTTAGCACCTGCCATCAGTGTCGGATAGTCGATAAACGGAGTGTTCCACTGCTTGCCGTCGACGGTGATGGTTTGGATATATTTATTCCTGCGCGAATTGTTCCTGGCGGTTATGCTCAACATCTTGCCTTCGCCCAGACTCACCGTTACCCTGTCGAACAGCGGGCGCGAGAACGAATAGGTCAGGCTGGCCGGTGCCACACTGTACAGCCCCATCGAGTTCAGGATATACCATGCCGACATCTGCCCGCAGTCCTCGTTGCCCGACAGCCCGTCGGGTTGGTCGAAATAGAGGCCGTGGAGGATGCTGTCGACCAGTTCCTGCGTCTTCCAGCTTTGCCCCACGTAGTGGTAGAGGTGTGTGATATGGTGGCTCGGTTCGTTTCCGTGGGCATATTGGCCGATCAATCCCGAAATGTCGCTCGACACCGCATCGCCTTCGAGTTTCGAAGAGGTAGTGAACAACGAGTCGAGCCTCGCGGCAAACCGCTCCCGTCCTCCGTAAAGGGCTATCAGCCCTTCGACATCGTGCGGGGCGAACCACGACCATTGCCAGGCGTTACCCTCGCAGTAGTCGTCGGCACGGTGGTTCGAAGCCGACGGGTTGAACGGTTCGCGCCACGATCCGTCGGCGTAACGGCCGCGCATGAATCCTGTCGCGGGGTCGAAATATTTTTTGTAGTACATCGCCTTTTCCATATACTCCGTATACTCCCGGTCTTTACCCAATGCTTTGGCAAACTGCGCTATGCACCAGTCGTTATAGGCGTATTCGAGCGCTTTGGCCACCGACTCGTAGTCCGCGTCGCAGGGGATCACGCCCAGGGAGTCCTTGTAGAGTATGCCCAACGGCATTATAGCTCCTGCGTTTATGCCATTGTCTACGTAGCCGGCATCGAATTTACGGTATTTCGACGAGCGGACACACGCCGCGAAAGCCTCCTCGGGGTCGAAGTTGCGGGCCCCCTTGAGGTAAGCCTCCACGACGACAGACACCGCGTGGTAGCCGATCATCGTTCCGGTGTAGTTCGACGCAAGGTCCCACATCGGCAACAACCCTCCCTCGCGGCTCTTGTCGACCAGGGTTTTTGCGAACCGTTGGTTGAGCTCCGGGTCGATGATCGACATCAGCGGGTGGAGCGCACGGAATGTATCCCATAACGAGAACACGGTGTAGTAATGGCCCTCCGCCGCGTTGTGTATCTGCAGATCCTGCCCCCTGTAACGTCCGTCGATGTCGACGAACGTATTGGGACTTATCAGAGCGTGGTAAAGGCCGGTGTAGAATATGCGTTTCGAAGCGACGTCGCCTCCGGTGATTTCGATTTTCGAAAGAGCTTCGTTCCACGACTGTAGAGCGCTTCCCGATACCTTATCGAAGTCCCAGCCCGGTATTTCGGATTCGAGGTTGCGCCGCGCCCCTTCGGTATCGACAGCCGATATGCCGGTTTTGACCATTACCTCCTCGCCCCCGGCGGTGCGGAACCTGAGCCTCGCCTTCACGTTGGTCCCCGATACGGTTTTTTCGTCCACCTTGTTGCCGTCGAGGTAGATGTCGGCCTCAAACGGTTTCGAGAACCGGGCGTAAAAACATACGAGATGTTCCTTGGCCCACCCTGCGGTCTTCTTGACGCCCTCGATCTCCGTGGGGCTTATCACATGGAGGCTCAACAAGGTATTGTGTTGGTTGTGCAATGTATGGCCCAGGTCGACCACTATGGCCGCATCGTCTGTGGCCGGGAATGTGTAACGGTGCATTCCTGTCCGGATGGTGGCTGTGAGCTCGGCCTTGATCCCGTAGTCGTCGAGCATCACCGAATAGTATCCCGGACGTGCCGACTCTCCGGAGTGCGAAAAACGCGAGCGGTAGCCTGTGGAGGTATCGCTTTCATCGCCGGGCGTTATATGGCCGCATCCTGCGGTTGGCATCATCAGTATATCGCCGTAGTCACCTATTCCAGTTCCGCTGAGGTGGGTGTGCGAGAATCCTATTATGGTGGAGTCGGAATAGTGGTATCCAGAGCAGGCGTCCCAGCCTGTCAGCCGGGTGTCGGGGCTCAGCTGTATCATGCCGTGGGGCATCACCGCTCCCGGAAACGTATGCCCGTGCCCGCCGGTGCCTATAAACGGGTCGACGTACTGCGCCGGGGTGGGCAGTTCCGCACCTCCACATGCTGCAAGGCTCATTGCGTAAGCCAATATGGTTATTTTCCTCATATATTTCAGATAGTTTTTCGTGATGCGGACTCCCACGGTAGCGGTCGCCCGGATTTCACGGCGACCGGCGGCGGGGCCTGCACTATTTCTTTTTCCCGGCCGAGAGCAGCTCGTATATTTTGTTCGATACGTCACTGTTTTCCTGCACCCCGGCAAACACGTCGGAGTGCGGCCCGTAAGCGTAGAGCGGTACCATCACCGGGGTATGCCCGCGGGAGGCGAATACGCCCCTTACCTCGCCTTTGGCTACGTCGCCTTTACTGGAAAGTGTAACGCCTCCCGTTTCATGGTCGGCGCTTATGATCACCAGCGTTTGACCGTCATGTTCTGCGAAACGTATGGCGGCTTCCACGGCCAGGTCGAAATCGAGCGTCTCCTGCACTGCGCTTTTGAAGTCGTTGTCATGCGAGCTTTTGTCGATGCGGGCTCCCTCGATCATTATAAAGAACCCTTCGCCGCCTTTACCCGCGAGGAAGTCGAGGGCGAAAGCCGTCGTGCGGGGCAGGAAGTCGCCGCGGTTTTTGCTAACCGAAGCCGTGTATTTCGCATCGGGCAGCACTCCGAGGCGCGGGGCCGAAGATGCGCTTTTGTCCTTCACATCGCCAACTACGGTAAAGCCTGCTTTTTTCAGTTCCTGCCACAACTCCGGACGGAGTTTATCGACTTCCTGGCGGCTTCCCCCGCCGAAGAAAGTGAGCCTGCTTCCGGGCAGATCGCCCAATATCTCATTCGACATGCCCCGGTCGGGCTGGTGGGCGTAGAATGCCGACGGTGTAGCCCCGTCCATATCATCGGTAGTAAGCACTCCGGTATGGTAACCCAGCGCCGAGAGTTTTTCGGTGAGGTTGGCCGAAGGGTTTCCCTCGGTATCCACCCCTATCGCCTTGTTGTTGGTCTTTTTGCCGGTGGCGTAAGCGGTTCCCGAAGCGGCCGAATCGGTGGTGAAATCATTGGCAGACTGCGTACGGACCAATCCTATCGTACGGAGGTTGGTGATGGTAAGTTCTCCGTGGTTGGCGTACATAGCCGCTGCCACGTGGGCCAGGCCCATGCCGTCGCCGATCATAAGGATCACGTTCTTTACGGGCTTGTGCACCCCGTCGTTTTCAAATGACGGGGTGTAGGCTGTATGGAACTCATCGTTGTGCAGGCTTCCCTTTACCGCCTTGACCTCTTCCTGTGCCCCGGCCGATAAACTGAACAACAGCAGTGGCAGGATCAAAAAATAGTGGAATCGTATGGTTTTCATGAATTTGAATTTAGTATTGATATGCTCAGGTATCCGCCCCGCCCCGTTCTGTAGCCGCCGTTACGGCGGCTACAGAACAATATCGGGATGGTTTCGTTTATGGAACTGCGCTGAAAACGTGTACTCCCAGGTCGTCCGTGAAGTTGATCGGCATCTGGGTCCAGTTGGCGGCACCGTCGGTCAACGGGTCGCACTGCGTACTGTTGAAGTCGTTGGCGTTGCGGCTGCTCGAAACGGCCGAATATGCCGGATCAGAAACATCGGTGATACTGCCCGGCAATCCCAGTTTGCCCGGTTTGCGCATATAGGAGAAGAGATAGGGATATGAAACACCGCCCGAAAGGGTGCCGTTGGCTGTCTTGAACGAGAACAACCTGTCTATTTCGGTCCATGTGGTGCCGCCGTCGGTGGTTTTCTGTATCACCAGAATGTCGTTGCCGTCGTGGCATGGGAACGACGAGGTGGCGTTGGCTATCGTCTTGTCGAAGTCGCGCGTGTCGCTGCACAGTACCACTCCCGGCGACGCCGTGAGGCTGACAACAACTCCTACGTTGGCGTTGATGCTCTGGTCCCCGGTGTAACCCCTGGGCCATAAGGTATTGGTGTTTACCTTGGTCGAGGCCGAACCGGTACCCAGTGCGTTGGAGACATACTTGAAGACTATCGTGCGGCCCGGATTGAGCACCAGTCCCGTGGGGAATTGGTACGGCGTGGCCGTGCTGCGCGAAGGCGAGTTGTTGTACTTGATGCACAACACGCGATAGTTATTGAGCACCAGGTCGCTGCCTGTCGGGTTGTAAAGTTCCACGAACTTGGCGTTGCAGTTGTTGCGCGCCACCGTAGCCACCGTGTTGCCGTTGGCGTCGACCTGTCCTATAACGGCTTCCGAGATGAACAGGTCTGCCGACGGGTCGGTCGACGGGACGAAATAAACCACCTTTTCACCGTTGTTGCGCGTGCCGTTCACCGGCAACCCCGAAAGGTCGGAGGTGTAGCGCGGGTAGAGTTCGAAGTCTGCGCCGTTGCGTGTGATCAGCCCTATGATACGGCCGGCGGCAAGCGGGATGTATCTGCCCGTCCACTGGGCTGTG
Organism: Rikenellaceae bacterium; assembly: GCA_031552535.1. GTDB lineage: Bacteria > Bacteroidota > Bacteroidia > Bacteroidales > Rikenellaceae > JAVBMJ01. The sequence goes on along the minus strand of JAVBMJ010000004.1, from coordinate 30,712 downwards.
GGCTGCGAGACGACCTTGACCGGTGTCGAGCTACCCTTGATATTGAACGAAATCACGCCTCCGAACGTCTTCATGCGGTCGGCTTCCGAAACTTCGAGGTTCGGTATTTCGACGAGCTTGAAGAGGTTGTTCAAGATACCTCCGTCTATCGACGAGGGCTGCCACGAAGGATCGGGAGCACCTACCGGGACGATATAGTCGGCCAGCGAAGGCGTGACGACGAATTTATTGTCTGCCGTGGAGATAGTCGCGTCCTTAAGCACCACTATCAGGCTTTGGCCGAACAGGTAGGTGTTGGCCGCCGGAAGTTTGAGCAGGAACCCGTGCTGTGCATCCTGGACAAAGATCACGTCCTGTGACATGTAGTTGCCGCCGGTGAAATCCGATACTACAGTGGCGGTGACCCTCACATTCTGTGACACGACGCCTGCCGGCATCGCCCTCAGCGTGGCCACATCGACCGGTGTGGCAGTTATCGGGATGAAGCGGTTGGCAGTCATCGACTGCAGGTCGGCGCTGTTGCGCGGCATGACGAGCAATTTCTCCGTCGCACTGTTGTCTATAGAGGCTATACCTTTTATTATACCGCTCTTCTGCGACACGGCCGTCGAAGCGAACGACGCGCCGGGCAGCGTAGAGACGTAGAACGCATTGGCGAAGCGGTCTTCGGCGCCTATTTGCCCTGCGCCGTAAGTTTTGGCAAGGTCGGCCGACTGTATCTGCACATCCTTTATATATACGTACATCGACTGCAGGTTCTGGAGTTGCGAAACCGAAGCCTCGACCGGATCGGGCATCTGGTTGGCCGAGGCCGTGCGGTTGGATCGGGACACCACCGCATTGGCAGCCACCAGCAGTCCGGCGCGGCTTTCGAGATTCGTGCCGTAGAGCTGTACCGTGATCTCGTCGCCCGGATTGTAGGCGTGCTCCTGTCCCTGGCGGAAAGCTATGCAGATACCGCGGTTGGAGTTATCCTGCATGAATAGCATGTCGGCAGCCACGTTGCCCGCACTGCGGTCGGAGGTGACGCGTCCCGTGATCGTGTAATTCTGATCCATAACCCCCAGAGGCAATGCGCGCACTTCGAGGATCGAGCGCGCTATTTGCGGCAGCGGCACATCCATGTCGGGATCGGTGTCGAAGAAGCGGTGGTAGCCGAGATTGTAGGCGTAACCTGCCACTCTGGTAATCCACCCGGCGTCGGCGCGCGTGTAGTCGCTGGTCTTCGAATGCCCCGTTATGGCCGGACGGCGCACGAGGGTTTTACCTCCGGCCCAATTGTATTTATTGGTCGTCGACAGGATGTCGACAATATTGCCTCCTTTGACCAGGGCCACCTGGCTGTTGCCGTCGAGGCCCAGGGCGTCGAGGCGGATCGGGGAGTAGTTGGTCCTCAATGGGTCCCAGCCCGACCCGGTGTCGCTCCACGCTATGGCACCGGCCGCAGAGTTGCGGTAGAGCACTATCCCGCCGGGGGCTATGCTGCGGCTGTCGAGCGTTATTTTTTTCGAGAAATCGCCGTTGGATTCCGTGTCGGTGGCCAGGGAATAGTCCGAAAGATTGAGTGTTGCGATGCCCGAATTATAGAGTTCGATGTAATACATCCCGCCCGAAGCGTAATACTCCGAGATCAGTAGTGGCGAAGGCACATCCGACGGATCGTCGAGGCTCACGGCCGGGGGCGAGAACGAAATGTCGTCGATTGAGCTGACCATGATCTGGGCCATCCCGTTGGGATACGATACGATCCCGCGTACCGAACCCTTGCCTACGGGCAGCATCATCGCCGCCATGGTCGAGGCATCTCTCGTGCAAAGCAGTATCGACTGCCCCGAGCTATTATATAAGGTACGCAATTGTTCCGACGACCCGCCGGCATTGGCGAACGGCAGCAACGTCGTCTGGAAAAATACGTTGTTTATCGTCACCAGTTGATCTTCCCACGCACGTGTCGAGGGGTTGATCATCCCGAGTTCCATCGTAGCCTCAGGGATATTATCCCCGGGACCTATATTAAATACGGATGAGCGCGTGGTGCGGTTATCCATCGGTTGCACCTCTTTGCGGATGCCTTCGCCCGATACAGAACTGCCGAGTTGGAGCACCCCGCCCACGTCGGCAAGCATCAATCCCTTGCACTGAACCGATATTTTCCTTCCCACCGGGTAAACCTCGTTGGAGGAGCCCATATCGATATTGAGTGTTATCGCGCCCGAGGGATCCTGGAAAACAAGTTTGCGTGCAAAGTTTCCGGCCTCATCGCTCGATGTCACCCTGCCTTGCACGTATATGTCTTCGGAAATGACCTGGTCGCGGGCATACCCCTTCAGTTGCGCAATAGTCACCTGTGTGCCTCGGGGCTCGTAGACGAACACATCCTCGACAAACGTATTGACTTCTTCGCAAGACGAAAAGGCAAAACCCAAAAATGCGCAAGCACAGAAAAGTTTGAATTTTATCCCGTTCATAATTCTTAAGTTCTTAAGATTAGCGTTTAGGTCTTCGGCCCGAACGGGAAATATGTCAAACAGCGTTGCACAGGCTGCAGGATGCAGCCAGGAGACACGTACCGCAAATCAATGGCCCGCGAATCCGACACAAGTATAATGATAATTTTATACGCTGCAAAGAAAAATAAGCTTATTTCACTATTTTTTTATAAAATATCACTTCTTTTTGGTATTTTAAAAGAAACTAATGGATTATTAATCTAAAATTAATGCCGCGATATTACATTTGGTCAGGTTTTCGGTCCGAACGGTATATTTAGAAGCAGTTTAAATTTTATTTTAAACTGTCCATAAATATCGTCTCGCAGTTATTTTTTTGTTCAGGCGGAACGCATAACAGGTTTAATGCCTAATGCTCCGCTAAACCTAATCCGACTTTAAACGACCTGTCATGAAAAAAAAATTTACTCTTCTGCTTGCATTAATACTGTTGTCGGGCCTCGCCATTCAAACGGCTATGGCAGAGACGGCGTCGAAAAAAACCGAAAACGCAAAAAGAGCTTCGTCCACATCGTTCAGCTTTATCCTGTTGGGCGATATGCACTATGACAAGCTCGAATACCACGACATGGAGTGGCTCAACACAAAACCGGGCGACCTGCACCAGGTTACAGCCACATACGTCCCCAATACCAAAAATAACTGGAGCGACCTGATGGGAGTGCTCGCGGGCCGTATAAGCAGCGTGACGCCTCAGATCAAAGCCGTGGTGCAGGCCGGCGATATTTCGGAAGGGCTGGCCGGATCGCCAGAAAAAGCCACAGAGATGGCCTCGGGAGTGATGACCGCCCTTCGCGACGCGAAATTGGAAGTGCCCTGGATCGTGGCCAAAGGCAACCACGATGTTACGGGCCCCGGCGCCGAGGAGGCGTTCACCGGATATTATGTTCCTTTCTACCGTGAGCAGACCGGCGACGACTCGATAACCAACGCCAACTACACCTACCGCACAGGCAACGCGCTTTTCGTGACGCTCGATTCCTGGAACCGCGACGGTACCGACCAGGTAGCCTTCGCCGAGAAAGCACTGGGTGAATCGGACGCCAAATATAAATTCGTCATCATGCACGAACCAGCTTTCCCGGTGACGGAACGTTGCTGGTATTTCATGCGTTCGGCCAAAGCTGAAAAACGCGAAAAACTCCTTGAAGTTCTCGCCAAAAACAAAGCCATAGTACTCACGGGCCACCTGCACCGCTATTCGGTTGCAAAACGCGAAACGGCTTATGGGCCGATAGTGCAGGTCATGGCAGTCAGTGTAGTGGGTAAGAAGCGCATGAGCAAGCCTTCGTACAGCTTCACCCTAAAAGATTATGGTCCGGGACTGGTTGATTGGAAACCCGATTACGAGACCAAAACGGCCGACAAACGCAGGGCTATTCTCACCGAAGAGGCCAAAAACGTCACCTATTACACGATGTGTGATCTGCCCGGCTATGCCGTGATCACGGTCGACGACGCTTCGGGCGAAGTATCGATGAGTTATTACGCCGCATTCGAGAGCCAGCCTTACGACACGGTGAACCTCACGAAACTTTACAACGGCAGCCAGAAGTAGCTGCATGCCGAAACAATTTCATGATTGTTCCAAAAAAACGCAACGAAGCATGAAAAAAATCATAATATTACTTGCCGCCCTCGCGCTGGCTGCTTCGGCATGGGCCCAGACGAGGACGATTACAGGCACCGTAAAGGATTCGTCCGACGGTACGCCCGTAGTGGGGGTGAGCGTGGTGGTGAAGGACAAGGCCGGAAAGATGAAGGGTACGACTACCAACAACGCGGGGAAGTATTCCATACAGGTGACGGCCAACGACCAGGAGATCGCATTCTCGTTTATAGGCATGGAGAGCATTACCCATAAAATCGACAACCGTACGACGGTCAATATCGAGATGAAGCCCGAAGCCACTACCGTCGAGACTGTAGTGGTCGAATCGGCCCTCGGCCTGAAGCGCGAAGCCAAGGCGATGCCTTATTCGCGCCAGAGTGTGGATTCCGAATCGTTGAACGAGGTGCGTACGCCCGACTTCGTGTCGTCGCTGTCGGGGAAAGTGGCCGGATTGATGGTAGCCCCTCCGGGACAGAACACCGGTTCGTCGGGTATCACGCTACGCGGGTACAGTTCCGCTACATCGGACAACAACGCGTTGTTCGTGGTCGACGGGGCGATAATGGAGAACGGGGCTGTGGGTGGCGAGCGCGGCGGCCTGGACTACGGTAACGCGATGGGCGACATAAACCCTGCCGACATAGCGACGATAGAGGTGCTCAAAGGCCCCAACGCCACGGCGCTCTACGGATCGCGGGCCGCGAACGGCGTGATCATGATCACAACCAAAGGGTCGTCTGGAAAGGGATTTAAGGTTACCTTTTCCAACAGTTCGATGTTCCAGAAGATTGTGCAATACCCCGAGTACCAGAATACGTTCGGCGTGGGGATGGACCTCGACATACAGACCTCCAACACAATGACACTCCCGAACCCGATAACCGGTAGCCGTTACCGCAGTTGGGGGCCCATGATGCTCGGGCAACCCTATATCGCCATAGACGGCAGGGAGCGGCCATACTTTCCGCAGCCGGACAATATCAGCGATTTTTATCAGCATTCGAGTCTGATAACCAACACTATCACTATCGAGGGCGGGTCGAAGGAGAGCAACATGCGCCTCACCTACACCAACTACAACGGCAACAGCGTGGTGGCTGGCGTCAACCGCAACATCAAACACACGTTCAATCTCAACGCCAGCAATAAATTTACCAAGTGGTTTACGTTCAACTCGCGTATAACCTACATCCGTGACAACGTCAAGAACCGCCAGTATACCAATGCCGACAGCCGCAACCCGGTCAACTCCTATGTGCATATGGCCCGCTCGACGTCGCTCGACGAGTTGCGCGACTACAAGGACGAGAACGGCAACGAAAAGTCGACCAACCGTAACACGTCGAACCCCTACTGGATTATCAACGAGAACCCGACCGAAGACACGCGTGACCGTTTGCAGGGTTCGTTCAACGCTACGATACAGATGCCCTACGGCATCACTTTACTTGGGCGTGCGAGCGTCGATTTATACTGGTGGGAAGGGACCACGTTCCAGAACCTCGGCGGATTTTACGATCCTGTGGGCCGCGTCGAGGAGTTCACCGACTTCTTCTCGGGAGTCACTCTCGAAGGAATGGCAACATGGAAGAAAAATATACGCAAAATATTCAGTATAAACGCAATGGCCGGGGCCTCCACGAACCGTCGCCAGAGCGACCGCCGTACGCAGACCGTTATCGGCCTCGTGCAGCCTTCGTTCCTCCATATCTCGAACGCCACGGAAAAGATAACTCCCGTACAAGTGTTGTCGGACCGTAAGACCAATTCGGTCTTCGGGTCGCTTTCGGTGGGCTACAAGGGGCTGCTTTATCTCGATGCTACGGCGCGTAACGACTGGTTCTCGACCCTTCCCGTCGATAACTGTTCGTTTTTCTATCCGTCGGCCGGTTTGAGTTTTATATTTTCCGAATTGCTGAAAACGGGCCACGCTTCGCGTATCATGCCGCTGGGTAAAGTGCGCCTGTCTTACGCCAAGGTTGGTAACGACACCTCCCCATATCGCATCTCGCGCGACTACACAATCGGCGGTATATTCAACGGGGCGCCCTACGCCGTAGTGTCGAACACCCTCAACAACGAGAACCTGAAACCCGAGATCACCCACTCCTTCGAAGCGGGGCTCGAAATGCAGTTCCTCTCGGGCCGCGTGGGATTCGACCTTACGGGTTACCGGGCATCGACCTACAACCAGATCGTGCCGGCTTTCGTGACGGCCACGAGCGGTTACGAACGCCGCATATTCAACGCCGGCGAAATCCGCAACTCTGGGATAGAGGTCAGCCTCAAGGGAGAACCGGTGAAGAACCGTAAATTCACATGGTCGTCGATGCTCAACTTCTCGAAGAATACCTCGAAGGTGATCAGCCTGCTGGAAGAGTACGACGTGACGAGCCTGACGTTATACAGCGCTTCGAATACCACGGTAAACGTCGAAGTGGGCAAACCTTATGGTTACATCCGCGGTGTGGGAGTCAGGCGCAACGAGTACGGGCAGATGATCATGCCCGACGGTGCGTCGCCCTCGGAGTTCGAGTCGGATCCCAGCGTGGGATTCGGCACAGCCTCGCCCGACTGGCTGATGGGCTTCAACAACGCGTTCACCTACAAGGGATTCGATTTTTCATTCCTGATCGACGTAAAATATGGCGGTATCATGTACTGCAACACGTTCTCGAAGATGATGACCAACGGTCTGACCACTGTGAACTACGACGGCCGTGTGGGGTACGCCCTTTCGAAGCAGATATACAATGAGAGCGACACCGAGATGACCCATGGCATCCAGTGGCCAAACGCCGTACAACGTAAATACGACGAAAACGGCAATGTGATAGGCTATACGCCGGTAACGAAATACTTCTCACCGTCGGGCTACGAGTACACGCGCAGTTCGATCAACGAGTTCTCGATCTTCGATGCCTCGTTCGTCAAGTTGCGCGAGGTGACCCTGGGCTACACCTTCCCGAGGAAGTGGCTCAATAAGACCGCATTATCGAATGTCAAATTGTCGGTCGTGGCACGCAACGCCTGGATCATCTACCAGAAGACCCCCCGCGGCGTCGATCCCGAATCGGCATCGACTTCGGGCAACGGCCGCGGGATAGAGAACGGATCGTTGCCTCCGGTGGCGACCTTCGGATTCAATATCTCATTGTCAACCAAATAACACGACGGCAGTATGAGACTCATAAAATCATATATTTTTGCGGCAGCGGCAATTTCGTTGCTTGCCTCTTCGTGCACCAAAGGCTTCGACGAATTGGGAAAGAATCCCAACGCAATCAGTAAGCCCACGCCCGACCTGTTGATAAACTCCTCGGTCAGGGGCGCGATAAATTTCTACGGGGGCGACTTCAACCGAGTGGTGATGTTCAACTACACGCAACACTTCGTGGCATTCCAGGGGCGTTTTCAACGCTATTCAACCGATATCAATCCGCTGAACAACTACTGGAGGGACAACTACACCGCTTGCCTTATACCGGTACAGGAGTTGATCCGTATCTACGGGGACGATCCCGCGTACAATAACCGCGTGATGATAGCCCGCATCTGGAAGTGCTACATACAATCGCAGGTGGCGGCCATCTGGGGTCCGATACCGTATGAAAAGGGGCTCGACGGCAAGATCGTGGTGCCCTACAACCGCGAACAGGATATCTACTACATGCTCCTCGACGACCTGAAGAAGTATGCCGACGCCATAACCCTCGATGGCGACTATTTCACCGTCGACCCGGTGATGGGTACGAAACTCTCTGAAAAGATAATCCGCGGTTCGCATCTTGTGAGGTGGAAAAAGTTCGCCTATACCCTGCGCCTGCGTCTGGCCATGCGTATATCGAACCCCGCGCCCAACGGAGACCCGGTGAAAGCGCAGGAGGTGGTGGAGGATGTGTTCGCCAACGAAGCGTTCACCATGACCGACCTCGATGATACGGCTAAGAGCAACTGGGGAGGTGTAATTTCGACACAGGGAGGCGACATCAACCCGCTCTACATGCAGGCTGTCTACAACAAGATATCGAACATCGGGACCCTGCCCGCATTCGGCGAAACGGCCCATTACCACATGGCGCCCTACGGCGACCCGCGCCTGCCGGTCTATGCCCAGAAAGTGGTCGATAAGAAGAACGACAATACCGTTCCCGTGCATGCCGGCGAATATTTTGGTGACACCGGCTCATACGGCGGTTACGGCGGCGAAAGCGGCTTGGCGGCTCCGGGGGAGAATATCCACCGCAGCCTTACCCGTGAGGATTACTCGCCCATAGGATCGCGTTTTCTGGCTCCCGACGCCGAGTTCATATTTCTTTCTACGGCCGAATGCAACTTCCTGAAGGCTGAGGCCAAACTGAAAGGGTGGGGGGGAGCTTCGGCGAAAACGGCAGAGCAGTATTATTACAGCGGCATACGCGCCTCGATGAACCACTATGCGATTCTTGGAACCGAAATAGACGCTTATCTCGATACCCCGGGCATCAAGTGGGGCACGGCGACCAAAATCACCGACGACAATGGAGCGGACATCTCGGCGCAGTTCATGGACTGGCTCCACATTTGCAACAGCATCGTCGGCCAGAACGACTTCCTCAGGCAGGTCATCATGCAGCACTGGCTGGCCATACCCAACCAGGGGGTGGATGCATGGACGCTGATGAGGCGCACGCAGGTGTTGCAGTTTGAACCCTGTTTCTCTCCTTACGAAGGGACCTACAAGTATCTGCCCTACCGTCTGCCCTATCCGGTGAACGAGTTGCAGTACAACGGTCCTGAAGTAAACAAGGCCATCGACCAGTACCTTATCCCGCGCGGGATATTCAAAGGTAACGACCAGTATGTCAAACTTTGGTTCGCGCTTCCAAACAAGCCGATAGCAGGCATACCCAATCCGACGGACTACCTGTAAAACGCCGAAATTATGAAGGATATGAAAAACAAAGCATCTCTATACCTGTTGTTTCTTGCGGCCGCCGTATCGGCACTGTCATCGTGTAAAAAGGAGGACGATTTCCTGCCGCCCGACTGGAACTACCCGATACCGGAGACGGCGCTCAGCGAGAACCCCGTGCTGGGAGCCTACTATATCAACCGCACCACCGACACCTGGGCCGCCTCGATCAAAGACCACCCGGTATTGAACTACGACAGCGACGGCAATCCGGTGGTCTACACCTATAACCTCGACAGTGTGCTAACCAAACAGTGCCGGTGGGCCGACCGGGCGGGACTCGACTTCTTTATCTTCGCGTGGAACAATGCCGCCAACGACAATAACCTGATCACGGCATACGCCCAGTACCGCGAACGCGACAAGACGAAGGTGCAGATAGCGATAAACTACAGTTTCAGCCACCTGTCGCTGGACGGAGCCGACAAGAAACTGTCAGGTTCGGGCGTGTCGTTCGACAAACTCGTCCTGGAGTTCAAGACCCTGTGGAGCACGCTTTTCAGCCAGGAGTACTACTACCGTCTGGCCGACGGACGCCCCGTGATCGTGATGCCGGGAGTGGTGTCGCCCAACGTCGACTATCAGCAGTTCGTTCCGGCATTCCGCCAGGCAATGAAGGATTACACCCAGGAACTGAAAGCCACCGACCCTGCGATAAGCGACAAGGCCCTCGATTTTTATATCATAGGTGAGGTCGACGGCAACTGGCTGCCGCCGCAACGCAATGAAGAGGCGTCGAAATACCTGAACGCCGCCAATGTCAAGCAGTGGTATCCGACGCGCTACTACGAACGATGGTATTGCTTCTACCCCTACACCGACATGGCGTGGCAGAACTGGCGGGACTATACCTCCAGGTGGGGGAACGACTTCGTTCCATGCATCTTCCCGGAGTACTACGTGACCTCGACCGGCAGCCGTTCGATAGAGCGTACCGAGAAGAACTACCGCGACTTCTGTAATGTGGCCAAACGCAACATCGGCAAAAACCGCGTGATACTCATAAACTCGTGGAACCAGTTCGAGTACTCCTCGTCGCTGGAGCCGGCAACTGAGTACGGCGAGACTTATCTCGACCTCACGCGGCAATTCCTTAAGGCGTATTAAGAAGCTGTTTTGAATTTATTAATCTCGTTAACAAATCCAAACAGCTTCTTAATAGGCTGTCTGATTTTTCCCATGGAAAATAGTTGCGGGTTATTTTTAAAATTATTTGCGTGATATAGGATGCACCCCGGCAATTTTTGAAAGCCAGGCTTTCACTATATTTTTTGGGAAAAAGAGGCGAAGAAACTATAACCATTGGAAATTTAAACGGTTTCTAAGACAAACCACAAGTTTACACAACCCCGCAATAGGGTGTCCCGATCTGTTCGGGGCACCCTATTTTTCCGGATACCGCAGGAAATTTTTCAAATAAAGGATTATCAGATGGATAATTTTATTTTGAGGCAGGATAGTTGTATATATAAAGTCCTGGAATCAGCATGATTTACCACGAAAAACGGTTGCGAGCCGGTTTCCGGTGGAAATCGAGGCGCATGACCCGGCATTTGCGTTTATCCACGATTTTTGTTAAAATTGCATAATACCGGTTTGGCAGGATTACCTTGTGAAAATTTAGACAGACTCTAAACAGTTTCTCAACCGGTGGCCGGCCATTTCGGATAACTTCTCAAATAGAAAAGATAAAAAGTCATAACAATCATGCTTTTGACAACACTTTTAGCTTCTACGGGACTCGGGGTTCTGGGAGCAACTATCGGTACGGGACTCGCCGTGATAGGCGCAGCTATCGGGATAGGCAAAATCGGAGCTTCGGCTATGGAGTCGATGGCCCGCCAGCCCGAAGCCACCAGCGATATCCGGCTTTCGATGATCATAGTCGCGACACTTATCGAAGGCGCCGCACTTTTCGCTATCGTGGTCTGTTTCATGGCACTTTAGCCGTTATGTATCAAAATAACCTTTAAGAGATGTCTCTTCTCACGCCCGAAGTGGGACTGTTGTTTTGGATGACGCTTTCGTTTGTGATTGCGTTGGCTGTACTTGCGCGATGGGGTTTTCCCGCTATCGCACGCATGGTAGACGAGCGGACGAAGCATATAGAGCAGTCGCTCGAAGCTGCGGATGAAGCCCGCCGCAAACTCGAAACGGTCGAGTCGCAAAGCAATGAAATGATGGAGAAGGCGCAAAAGGAGTATGCGGAAACGGTGCAGAAGGCTCTCGGGGAGCGTGCCGCCATCATAGAGCGCAGCCGGGATGAAGCCGCTGAAGCCGCTCGTGCGAAGATCGGGGAAGCCGAGCGTGCCATTGCCGCCCGTCGCGAGGAAGCATTGCGGGAGATGGGTGATGCCGCCGCTGCGCTCGGAGTCGAGATTGCCGGGAAGATATTGCGCCGTCAGCTCGACCGTTCGCAGGCACAGATGGATATGATAAACAAATTGTTGGACGAGGTCTCTGCCAAAGCCGACTCAAACCGTAAGCAATGAACAGCGGTATAATATCGGTGCGTTATGCCAGGGCGCTTCTGGAGTATGTTCTCGAAAAGGGTTGCGATGCCGGGGTTTACGCCTCGATGTTCGTCCTTGGGGAGAGTTTCAGGCGGCACGGGTCGCTGTTGCGTATCGTGACTGATCCGGTGGTGTCGCAGACCGAGAAGTTGCGTCTTGTTACGCTGGCTTCGGGAGGCGGGCGTGTTCATAAAGACGCGGCGGATGCCGTGGCCCGGTTCTTCGCTCTGGTTTTAGACAAGCATCGCGAGCATCTGTTGCCTCTCATGGCGTTGATGTATGTCGACCTTTACAGGCGTCACCATAATATAGGCATAGCCTCGATGGTCACGGCTGCGGAGATCACGCCGCAGGTCAGGGCCCGTATACTGGAACTTGCCGAGGGATATACCCACAAAAGCATAGAGATGGAGACCCGGGTCGACGAATCGATCATAGGGGGATTTGTGTTCACTATGAACTACAAACGGCTCGATGCCAGTGTGGCCTCGCAGTTGCGGCATATAAGCCAGGGGTTGAAGCCCGGATCGTGACAGGCCGCTGCCTGGTGCACGGGAGGCCTTCGAAAGATATTCATAAATTTAGAAGCTATTTGGATTTGTTAACGAGATTAATAAATTCAAAACAGCTTCTTAAACAGACTATTAAATCTGTTTTTCAATGGCGGATATGATAAATCCCGACGAAGTGTCGCGGATATTGAAGATGGAGTTGGAGGGGATCGACTCGCAGTTACATCTTGAGGAGGTGGGAACGGTCTTGCAGGTGAGCGACGGTGTGGCTCGTATCTACGGGTTGCGCAATGCCGAGTCGAACGAAATGCTGGTGTTCGACAACGGTATCAGGGCGGTGGTCATGAATCTCGAAGAGGACAGCGTGGGGGTGGTGTTGCTGGGCGCGACGGATAAAGTGCGCGAGGGCGACACCGTGAAACGCACGGGGCGTATAGCCCATATCGACGTGGGCGAAGGATTGATAGGACGTGTTATCGACCCTCTGGGGACGCCTATCGACGGCCGTGGACCCATCGCCGGCGAAAGCGTCGAGATGCCGTTGGAGCGCAAGGCTCCGGGCGTGATCTTCCGCCAGCCGGTGAGCGAACCCATGCAGACGGGCCTGATGGCGATAGATGCCCTGACCCCCATAGGTCGTGGCCAGAGGGAGTTGATCATCGGCGACCGGCAGACAGGCAAAAGTTCCATAGCCATCGACACGATCGTCAACCAGCGGGAAGGATTCCTTGCAGGCAATCCGGTGTATTGTATTTATGTGGCTATCGGCCAGAAAGGATCGACGGTGGCCGGGATCGTGCATACCCTCTCCGGGATGGGGGCAATGGAGTATACGACGGTTGTCGTTGCCACAGCCTCCGACCCTGCTGCAACCCAATATCTCGCGCCGTTCGCAGGGGCCGCCATAGGCGAATATTTCCGCGACACGGGTCGCCATGCGCTGGTCGTCTACGACGATCTCTCGAAGCAGGCCGTGGCTTACCGCGAGGTGTCGCTGATCCTGCGCCGTCCCAGCGGGCGTGAGGCCTACCCGGGCGACATTTTCTACCTGCATTCGCGGTTGCTGGAGCGTTCGGCACGCATCATAAACGAACAAAAAGTGGCCGAGCAGATGAACGATCTTCCCGAAGCGCTCGCAGGCAAAGTGCGCGGGGGAGGTTCGCTCACGGCGTTACCGATCATCGAAACGCAGGCCGGAGACGTGTCGGCATACATACCCACCAACGTGATCTCGATCACCGACGGGCAGATATTCCTCGAAACGTCGCTATTCAACCAGGGTGTGCGTCCGGCGGTCAATGTCGGCATATCGGTGTCACGTGTGGGAGGCAACGCCCAGAGCCGCGCGATGAAACAGGTGGCCGGAACCCTCAAGATCGACCAGGCGCAATACCGCGAACTGGAGGCATTCACCCAATTCGGCGCCGACATGGACCCGGTAACCGAAGCCATCATCGACAAAGGGCGCAAAAACAGCCGCCTGATGATACAACCGCACCTCAATCCCATGCCGCTCGAAGAACAGGTGGCGCTTCTCTACTGCGGGACCCACTCCCTGCTACGCGATGTCCCGCTCGACAAAGTAGGCGAATTCCGCTCGAAACTGATAGGCATGCTCCGTCAGAACAAAACCCTTGAAACACTCAAAAAGGAAGGGCTCACAACCGGAGTGATAACCCGGATCGAACAAACGTCGCAAATAATATCGACAACCTGTAAAAAATAATGGTCAAAAAAGAATCGCGGAAAAATTTTTCCGCGATTCTTTTTTGACGTATTCCGGCGTGGTTTTTCGCCACGCCCGTATTAAGGCGCGCTAACACGCCTCAGGCGGAGGAATTACAATGGCATTCCGGTTATGGTGGTGTGGATAAGGCCGTTGTAAGGATTGTTGTAACTCATGTAACGGTCCCCTTTCAGATATATGTGGTATTCTCCGGCGGGAAGAGTCAACTCCGCGAAGTTCATACCCATGTTCATTACTCCCCCGAGTTCGATCTCCAGGCGCAGATCTTCGAACGACAGGCCGCGATACTGGTAGTACCAATAATTTGAACCTGGCGCGCCGTCGTAGATTATTGATCCAGGTAAACTACCTTCACCTATTACTAAGAGGTACATGTTGGCAAGGTTGCAGGTATACGGAACTATCTGCACCGTCATATCGGTTTCGAGGTTAAGCGCGAAACAAACGGGACGCCCCATGCCTGGGCCAAGGTGGGTGAAGACCGGTCCGCGGGTGTCGACCAGGGTGGAGAAGATGAAAGGATCGCTATCGCCGTTGACTTCGATCACCGAATATTCGGTACCCCACTCCGGATCGTTGGCATTGAAAGCATGGTTTATAACGGTACATTCGTTGGAGTAGTAATACGACGAACCCGAGCGTGCCACCCTGCGGAGTTTGAATTCGTATTGATAAGCGGGAAGCGCATAACCGCCGTATTCGAACTCTGCTCCAGATCCTGAAGTCGCTACCCAACCTTCGCCGGTGTTGTACTGCCAGCTGTATACGATATTTCCCGGTGCTGTGGACCCGGCAGTCGAGGCCACATAGAGTGTTTCGTCGAACTGGGTGGCATGGAGCACCGCCTCTTCCTGAATTGTTCCGGCCATGGGATCGGCTGTCATTGATTTGGTACTCATCTCCATTTGCTGGTCTGCATCGGAAAGCGGTCCTTCACTGCTACAGGCGAACATCAGGGACAGAGCCATCGATGAAACAAGCATCGAACGTAAAAACATCAAATTTTTTTTCATGGTGATTGAATTTTTGTAATGCCTACTCTTCAAGTTTTTCGGCGTCCACTTTTGTTATGTTTTAACCTTATTCTTGTATGGTTTCGTAATGATGTTGGTATCGTTTTGTTCGTATGGCGTATTTTGCTAATATTTAGATAATTACACCAAGAGAGCCGTTATCCAAATATAATAAAAAAGCTTTCCTTGCAATAGTAAAATCGAGGATTCCGGTCGATTTAAACAAGTTTTTAAAAAATGCACGGGGCATATTAGTATGCCCGCCTTTTGAATTGTACTATTATGTAGTAAGGTCGGGAACAATGTCCCGGCCAATAGTGGTATATGAATGCTGCAAAACAGCCAACAACTTCAATCATAAATATCTGTTGAAATGAGAAATCTATCCGGCCCATTTGCTTTTATTGTTATCGCAGCGCTGTTTTTTGCATCGTGCGCCAAGCCTTCGGTGGACTATACCGCCTACGTCGATCCGTTTATCGGAACCGGCGGCCACGGCCATACTTTTCCCGGGCCGGTAGTTCCCTACGGCATGATACAGCCGGGGCCGGACACGCGCATCAACGGCTGGGACGCCTGTTCCGGATACCATTACAGCGATTCGACGATCAACGGTTTTTCGCATACCCACCTCAGCGGAACGGGATGCGGCGATTTCGGCGATATATTGCTGATGCCTTTTACGGGTGTTCCAAAAGTCGACTACCAGGGCCCGGACAATCAGCGTATGGCCTATGCTTCGAAGTTTTCCCACAAGAACGAAACGGCCCGCCCGGGTTACTATTCGGTGCAGTTGGATACTTACGGCGTCAAGGTGGAGTTGAGCGCCACGGCGCGTGCGGCGATCCACCGTTACACTTTTCAGGGTAATCCGCGTTCGGGGGTGATTATCGACCTCGACTATAGTCTGCAGAACCAGCGGAATTCCGATATGTTTTTCCAGGTTATCAGCCCTACCGAGGTGATAGGCGGCAAGAAGACGGCGTTCTGGGCGTGGGATCAGTACATATATTTCTACGCCAAGTTCTCGAAGCCATTCACCTACGAGACGGTAAGCGACTCGGTAAAGGTGGAGGAGACCGGAGCCATGCTCCAGCGCAGGAAACTGGTGGTGTCGTTCCCTACCGAAGAGGGTGAACAGATAATGGTGAAAGTGGGTATTTCGGCGGTTGACGCCGAGGGTGCCATGGCTAACGCCAAGGCTGAAATCCCGGATTGGGACTTTGCAAAGGTTGAAAGTGACGCTGTTGCCCAGTGGAACGAGTATCTCGGAAAGATAGACGTTGAGACAAGTGATGAGGCGCAGAAAAAGATTTTCTATACGGCTCTTTACCATACGGCCATTGCTCCCTTCGTGTTCAGCGACGTCGACGGACGTTACCGGGGGATGGACACCAAAGTCCACAATAGTAACGGCGAGCCGGTATACACCATATTCTCGCTCTGGGATACCTTCCGTGCACTGCACCCGCTGATGACTGTAATCGACCCGGCAAAAAACAATGAATTTATCCGTTCGCTGATACAGAAGCACCGGGAGGGTGGGGTGTTGCCTATGTGGGAGCTCGCCGGCAATTATACCGCCACGATGATAGGCTACCATGCCGTGCCGGTGATAGTCGACGCTTATATGAAGGGCTACCGCGACTTCGATGTCCAGGAGGCTTTCCGGGCATGCCTGAAAACATCGTCCTACGACACTACGGGGATCGTAGCACCCGAAGCGATGAAGCACGGGCTTATGCCGATGTCGAAATATTATAAGAATACGCTCGGTTACGTCCCCTGCGACAAGGAACACGAGGCGGTAGCCAAGGCGCTGGAGTACGCCTATAACGACTGGTGTATAGCGCAGATGGCTAAAGAATTGGGCGACACGGCCAATTATACCAGATACACCGGTTTGGGCAAAGCCTATCGCAATTATTTCGATCCGTCGACCCGGTTCATGCGTGGCAAGGACTCCAACGGCAAGTGGCGCACGCCGTTCAGCCCGCGCTCGTCGAACCACCGCAGCGATGACTATTGCGAAGGTAACGCGTGGCAGTGGACGTGGTTCGTGCCGCACGACATAGAGGGTTTGCAGGAGTTGATGGGAGGCCGAGAGGCGTTTATTGCCAAACTCGACTCGCTTTTCTCCGCCGACCCGTCGCTCGAAGGGGAGCTGGTCTCGGCCGACATATCGGGCCTGATCGGGCAATATGCCCACGGCAACGAACCGAGCCACCATATTATACATATGTATAACTACGTAGGACAGCCGTGGAAGACACAGGAGCTTGCCGACAGTGTGTTGCGCTGGCAGTACCACGCAGCCCCCGATGGCCTTTCAGGGAACGAAGACTGCGGGCAGATGTCGGCATGGTATATCCTCAACTCGATGGGATTCTATCAGGTGTGCCCCGGCGATCCGGTCTACTCTATAGGGCGCCCGATGATGGACAGGGTGCAGATCAATCTCCCCGAAGGTAAAAAATTCGTAATCGTAGCGAAGAACAACTCTCCGGCTAACAAATACATAAAGTCGGCAACCCTGAACGGCAAAAAACTCGACGCCCTGTTCCTCTCCCACAACGATATCGCAAAAGGAGGTGAACTAACCCTCGAAATGACAAACATACCACAGAAATAAGACCTTTTCCCTGTACAAATAAATCTTTGACTGCCGCTTTTTTGGCTTTGCCTTCCTCCTCTGTCGGCAGAGTCCAGGCAAGTTTGACTCTGCATTTGTTCGAGTCCCGGTTCAAAAAGCGGCAGCCAGAGACTTGTACAGGGAAAATGATCTGTCTGGAGTGTTATTTATTGGATTATGTTTAGTTTTGTGTGGTTTCCGGTGGGGGAATGATTTGGGTGTAGATGTTTTATGTATACACTAACCGGCAGATTTTAGCGTTATTGCATTTGAGCATGGCTAATTCCATGTTTTGAATCGGATGAGCAATAATAAAACATATAATTTCGATATAGATAACAACAGCCGCATTATAAGTGAGCTGCGTACTGGCAATGAGGAGTGCTTCGATGCGGTGTACCGTTACTATTTTGGTGGGTTGTGTGCTTATTCCATGCGTTTTGTGACGTTGGATCGTGCTCAGGAGATAGTACAGGACACGATGATGTGGCTGTGGGAGAACCGGACGACGCTGATTCCCGACATGTCGCTCAAGTCGTTGCTTTTTGTGATAGTCAAGAACAAGTCGTTGAACCGTGTGTCGCATAACCAGATCAAATCCCGGGTGCATAAGATGTTGGCAGAGAAGATGGAGAAGCAGTTCGACGATCCGGATATTTACCTTAACAATGAACTGACGGACAAATTCAGCGACGCCCTAACCCGGTTGCCGGAAGAAATACGCGTGGTGTTTGAGATGAACCGTGTACAGGGGATGACCCATAAAGAGATAGCGCAGTTGCTTAATGTTTCCC
Organism: Rikenellaceae bacterium; assembly: GCA_031552535.1. Lineage (GTDB taxonomy): Bacteria > Bacteroidota > Bacteroidia > Bacteroidales > Rikenellaceae > JAVBMJ01. The sequence goes on along the minus strand of JAVBMJ010000004.1, from coordinate 12,425 downwards.
ACCAGACGGTTAACTACCGTATAGGGCAGGCTTTGAAGGTCTTGCGGTATGAATTGAAGGATTTTCTTTAGGATCGGTCTCCAGGGCGGGGGTAACGGAGTGGCTTGTAGCCACTTTTTTGTATATTTGCATAATATAGGATGCGGTTCGGCAATCTTTTGAAAACAAATTTTCGTCCGATTGCCCTCGCCTTTCACTATATTTGCGGGATAAATGCGCCGAATGACATGACGCCCTGGCGCCATTTGAATTTTGCGACTTGCCGGATAATTGTGCGTGAACTGTCCGGAAGGTCTATTTGCAACGATCATTTAACCGAAACCCTATGATAAAACAGAAGAAAAACCCGCTGCTGTGGGTCCCTACGGTCTATTTCGCAATGGGCCTGCCGTTTGTAATGCTCAACCAGGCGTCGGTGCTGATGTTCTCCGACATGCAGGTGTCCAATGCCCTGATCGCTTTCTGGACCTCGCTCATTACTCTGCCATGGTCGTTGAAGCCGCTTTGGAGCCCGTTTATGGAGATGTTTAAGACCAAGAAGTTCTTTGTGGTCGGCACCCAGATGGTGACGGGTATATGTTTTGCGATCATCGCCTTGTCGTTGCCGCTACCGTCATTCTTTGCGTGGGCCATTGCGTTCATGGGGATTATAGCCTTTAGCGGGGCGACGCACGATATAGCCACCGACGGGATTTACATCACGGAACTCGACCTTAAGACACAGGCTAAATACGCAGGCTGGCAGGGGGCGTTTTATAATATAGGTAAGCTGCTTGCCGTGGGAGGGCTGGTATGGCTGGCCGGGATATTGAAGAACAGCATCGGCCCGATGCATGCCTGGATGATAATCATGGTCGTTACTGGAGGTATTATGGTGTTGTTGAGCGTTTACCACACACGGATGCTTCCTTCTGGCGGTGCGGCCGCGGCAAAGATCACCAACAGCAAAGAAGCGTTCAGGTCGTTGGGTGAGGTCTTTTCGACATTCTTCAAAAAGAAATACATCTGGATGTATCTGGTATTCATGCTGCTGTACCGTTTTGCCGAGGGTTTTGCCATCAAGATCGTGCCGTTATTCCTAAAGGCACCGCTTGCCGACGGAGGGCTGGGGTTGGGCACCGACCAGATAGGTGTGATCCTTGGCACGTTCGGTACGATAGCCTTTATTTCGGGATCGATCCTCGCGGGGTACTACGTCTCGGCACGTGGATTGCGCAAGACGCTCTTTTCGTTGTGCTGTGCGTTCAACATACCGTTTATGGTATACCTGTTCCTGGCACTATACCAGCCTACGTCGTTCTGGGTCATCGGATCGGCGGTGGTGTTCGAATATTTCGGCTATGGTTTCGGTTTTGTGGGGTTGATGATCTTCATTATGCAGCAGGTTGCGCCGGGAGCACATAAGATGGCGCACTACGCCTTCGCTTCGAGTATCGCCAACCTGGGAGTAATGCTTCCGGGACTGATAAGCGGCTATATGAGCGACTGGATGGGTTATCATAACTATTTCATTTTTGTGGCCCTGGCTACAATCCCGGCATTTCTCGCCACATGGTTCGTGCCTTTCGGTAATCCCGACACCACCGATGCGGACACTCCTGCCGAGGTGGTTGATAAGGAGATAGAAATGTAGGTGTCATGCGACACCTAATAGAGACTGTGATCTTTTTCGAGCTATGATAAAACAATTGTTCATTGCAGTAGTGCTGGCCATAGCCGGCACTACTGCAGTTCTGGGACAAACCGTCTCTGGCAGAGTTGTGGACGAAGCTGGCAGGGGGATTGCTTACGTAAATATAGGGATTGCGAATCAGCCCGGAGGAACCGTCTCCGATGCTTCCGGGGGCTTCTCCATACAACTACATGACAGCATTTGTGTCGATACATGGCTTACATTTAGCCATTTATCGTATGAGATTAAAAATATAAACGTGTCGGAAGCCCGGAATTTTATCAGTGAGGAACGAGATCTTGCGGTGATGCTTTCTCCGAGGGTATATGCAATTGATTGTATGCTGGTGGTTGCCGGGAGCTCGAAAGAGGTGAAATTTGCCCGTAAAGGATTTCCCGGTCCCGGGTTCGCTTACCCGACCATCGAGGGGGAAGAGATCGGATCGGTTATCGGGGTAGATGGCAATATCCGACTTTCCGCCGTAGAGTTTAAGGTACTCAGGTGTACCCACCAAAGCGCCCGGATCAGGATAAACGTATACAGGATAGAACCTGATACCCTTATGAATATATTGCATGCGCCCATTTACTGCGATGTGCCGGCACGGGATAAAAGCGGGATATACCGCATAGAGCCGGACGAAGCGGTGGTGCTCGGCACAGGTGAATATTTCGTAAGCCTTGAGTTTGTAGAGTTGAATGGAGATGGACAACTCCGGTTTCCTGTTTTCCTGCATAAAAGCTACACGAGGGAGAGCAGTCTTGACAGGCTTAAAGAACTGCCTGTCAATATCGGAATTGCGGTCAGCGGTTTCAGGATTCCCCGGGGCTTACCATAGCCCGTTTCGGAGTATATGGCTGTCGAGGAACAGCGGTGAATCGCGTATATTACGGCATTGTTAAATTTTTGTTATATTTTTTGCGTAAAAGGGCGTCGTTGCATTAGTAACGGCGCCCTGTGAATTGTATAATATGTAAGATGAATTTTGTGAAATGAAACAAACAGTAATCGACGAAAGCATTTTGATTTCATATCTCAACGGAAGCCTCGATGCGGTAGAATCGTCGCGGGTGGAAGAGTGGTATATGGAATCGGGAGAGAATCAGGCGCAACTGGAGGAGTTGTACTTTATTCTTTTCGTCGGGCAGTGTGCAAAAGCCAAACGCAACGTCGATGCCGAAGGGTCGCTGACCGAGTTCCGTAAGAAGATACGATATAACCAACGGCGGAAAATTTTCGGTATTCCGGTCAAAGTTGCGCTCCGACGGCTGGCATCTATTGCCGCCCTGGTCGGTTTGTTTGCCATGGGAGGATATGCAGTCAAAAAAACGGCGGAGTATTCGGCCCGTCCTTTTACCATAATGACCCGTCTGGGCGAGCGTGCCCACATCGTACTGCCCGACGGATCCGACGTATGGCTTAACTCGTGTAGCAAAGTCGAATATGTATCTTCTATATTTTCGCGTGAACGCAAAGTCAAGATGCATGGCGAAGCTTATTTCGAAGTGAAGAAGGCCCGTTTTCCGTTTGTTGTTTCGAGCAACGGTCTTGTTACCCGCGTTCTGGGGACGAAATTCAATATCCGTGCCAACGACGACGAGGAGATGGTTACGACCACCCTGCTTGAGGGGTCGGTATATACGTCGAGTCCCGTAATGCAAAGCGGGGTTATGCTCAAGCCCAACCAGCAACTGCATTACGACACCCGCACCGGAGCGTTCAAGGTTTTCGACTGCGGTTACAATACGGACGAGTATGTGGGTTGGATCGAAGGTAAACTCTATTTCAATCAGGATTTTTTTGGCGATATCGCGCAGGAGTTGGAACGTTATTATAATGTAAGTATCAGTTTTACCGACGAAAACCTGCGTCATGAGCGCTTCTCCTGCGACTTCGAAACCTCCGATAATATCCGCCACATTCTTTCCACTCTTGCCCTGACCAATAAATTCGACTATTGGATCAAAGGGAAGGACATTGTTATCTTCAACAAATAGGCGGTTATGTGCCTTCGATTAAGAAAAACACTATACCAAAAATAAATTATGTATCAGAAACTAACCAAGAATTGTTAAAATGAAAAAAAACTACAATGAACGGCATTCCGGTATACCTTCTGTACCATGTGCCAAATGGTTTAAGAGCCTGATCGTTGTGCTGGCCCTTGCATTGCAGGGTACGGTGGCGTTGGCCCAGAACCAGGGAACTGCCTCTCGCGTTACGCTTAATGCGAAAGATGTTGTAATTACGGAGATCTTCCAGTCTATCAAGACCCAGACTGACTATTCCGTGGTTTATAACGTTTCCGACGTTAATCCGGCCCGCAAGGTGACTATCGCCGCCAACAACGAGCCTCTTAATTCGGTGTTGGATAAGTTGTTTGCCGGGACCAATGTTGTTTACACCCTCAAGGACAAGCATATTGTATTGTCGTTGAAGGAGCAGCCCAAGGGTGCGAAGGTTACGGCTTCGGGTAAGGTTATCGACACCAAGGGCGAGGCCCTGATCGGTGCCACGGTGATTATTCCCGGTACTAATACCGGTGTTGCCACCGACCTCGACGGTTTTTTCAGTTTGCAGGCTGCCAAAGGCGATGTGCTGGAGGTTTCTTATGCCGGTTATAACAAAACCACTGTGACTGTTACCGGCGATGCCGCCATGAAGATCGTCCTTACGGAGGATATGATCATGGTAGGCGAGGTGGTGGTTACCGCCATGGGTATCAAGAAGGAAGCCAAGGCTCTTACTTATAACGCGCAGGAAATCGGTGGTGCGGCTACTACCAAAGTAAAGGATGCCAGCTTTATCGGTAGCCTTGCAGGCAAGGTTGCCGGTGCCGAGATCAATCAGAGTGCTTCAGGTATAGGTGGTTCTACCCGTGTTGTACTGCGTGGTGCCAAAACTTTGTTCGGTAACAATGACGTTCTTTATGTTGTCGACGGTATTCCGATGGCTTCTCTTAAGTCTAACCAGGTCAACAGTGGTTTCGAGTCGCCTGACGGTGGTGACGGCGATGGTATTGCCGACCTTAACCCCGAGGATATCGAGAGCATGACGGTTCTTACCGGTGCGGCAGGTTCTGCACTTTATGGTGGTTTGGGAGCAAACGGTGTTATCTTGGTTACTACCAAGAAGGGCCATGACGGCGCTATAAAGGTAGCCCTGTCTAACAATACATTGTTTATGTCGCCTTTCGTAATGCCCGAGTTCCAGAATAAATACGGTTCGGAGCCCGGTAGCTTCTATAGCTGGAGTCAGCCGGTTGCCAATCCGACTTATGAGCCGAAGGATTTCTTCCAGACAGGCTTCCAGTCGATCAGTGCGGCTACCGTTTCTACGGGTAACGAAAAGAGCCAGTCGTTCATTTCATTAGCTTCTACTAATGCGCGTGGCCTTATTCCGAACAACGAATATAATAAGTACAACGTATCGTTCAATAATACCACCGAGCTTGTTCCCAGTAAGTTGACGTTTGGGATCAAAGTTAATTACATCAAACAGGATAACCAGAATCAGGTTACCCAGGGCCAGTACCATAACCCGTTGATCCCGATTTATCTTTTCCCGCGCGGGGACGATATCAACAAATATAAAGTTTACGAGCGCTTCAATCCTGCACGTAACTTTGCCACCCAGTTCTGGCCTTATGGTGAAGGCGACTTTGCCATGGAGAACCCCTACTGGACTGTTAATCGCGAGTGGTTCCAGGTTAACCGCGACCGTTTCTTCGGTACGGCCACTTTGAGCTATAAAATTACCGACTGGATGGATGTTGTCGGACGCTTCAACTACGATTTTGCTACTAAGAAGTACCAGCGTAAGATAAGCGCTTCTTCGAGCACGTTGTTCGCTTCGGATACTGGAGATTATCTGTTGTCGAACTACAAGTACGAAAATATGTATGCCGACGTATTGGTGAATATCAATAAGAAACTGAACGAAGATTTCAATTTTGAGGCTCATGTGGGCGGTAGCTACAAGGATAACAGAATGAGTGTTGCCGGGTATGAAGGCCACCTTGCCAATGCTCCCAGTAAGTTTGTCCTGGATAACATTGACAGGACTCATGCCGAGGCCGGTCCCTTCCAGGAAAATTCCCATGGACAGATTCAATCCGTATATGGTACCGCTGAAGTTAGCTACAAGAGTATGATCTATGCTACGGTTACTGCGCGTAATGACTGGAGTTCCGCTTTGGCATTTACAGAAAAGGTAGGCTTGTTCTATCCTTCGTTCGGTTTGACGGGTGTTATCAGCGAAATGGTAGATCTGTCTGCAGCAAAGATTTCATTTTTGAAAGTACGCGGATCGTATGCTGAAGTAGGTAACCCTCCGTCTCTTTATCTAACTCGCACTGCGTATGGATTTAGCGGCACTATGATCAATACCACTCCGTCCATGCCTGCAACCGGCCTTGTTCCCGAAAGGACTAAGGCTTGGGAGGCCGGTCTTGAATTGAGGATGTTCAACAACAAGGTCAATTTCAATGGGACTGCCTATAAAACCAATACCTACAACCAGTTGTTCAATATCCCGCTGCCTTCGTCTTCCGGATACAGCAACTATCCCATCAATGCAGGTAATGTCGAAAATAAGGGTATAGAGTTAAAGTTGGAATACAAGGACAAGTTCTTCGGTGATCTGCAGTGGACTTCGACTCTTACTTATGCAATCAATCGCAACAAAATTATTGAACTTGTTCCGGATGATGCAGTGAACCCGATAACTGGCGACCCGCTTGGTATCACCGAGTTTACCCCGAGCGAGTTCGGCACCTACAAAATGGTGTTGCAGGAGGGGGGTACAATGGGTGACATCTATGTAAAGCAGGCATTGAAGCTCGACTTCAACGGCTATGTCAAGGTCAATCCTACTACCGGCGGTGTATATGCAGACGATAGTAATGGTGGTGAAGGTACCTGGCTCTATGCTGGTAGTGCCACCCCTAAATACAATATCGGTTGGGGCAACACGTTTACATACAAAAATGTGGGAGTTAACTTCCTGTTCAGTGCACGTGTAGGCGGAGTCGGTGTTTCTGCGACTCAGGCTTTGATGGACCGTTACGGTGTTTCTAAGGCTACCGGAGATGCCCGCGATAATGGCGGAGCTTTGGTCAACGGTGGTCGTACCGATGCGGAGCCTTATTATGCTGTAGTGGGTGGCGGTCAGACAGGTCAACTTTCGGAATATGTTTACGATGCTACCAACGTGCGTCTCCGTGAAGCTTCTGTTACTTACAATCTTCCTACGAAGTGGTTCAACAACAAACTGGAGGCGGTTTCCGTATCTTTAATCGGACGTAACCTTTGGATGCTTTACAATAAAGCTCCGTACGATCCCGAGATCACCGCTTCTACCGGAACATATTATCAGGGTTTCGACTACTTTATGCAACCGAGTATGCGTAGTGTGGGATTCAGCGTGAACATTCAATTCTAATAAGACCGAACATGAAACGATATAAATTTATAAATAGCATATCAGGTTGCGTTGCCGTAGCGGCATCGTGCCTTCTGCTCTTCTCGTCCTGCACCGGGAATTTCGAAGAAATGAATACAGATCCCGATAAACTCACGGACGAAGAACTCAGCTGGGACTTCAACAACCTTTCGTTTATAACCCAAATGGAGGCGAATATCGTTCCTACGGGTGATGTCACCGCCAACGATTTCCAGCGTGCCCAGAACCTTGTAGGCGATATATGGTCGGGACACCAGGCTGCTATCGGTGACTGGAACGCTTCGAGCAATAACTCTACCTATAATCTCAGTTATGCCCAGTGGAACGATGTTGGGTTTAACGTAGCCTATGATAAGGTTATGGCCGGATGGTACAAGATGAAAAAAGAGGCGGGTACCGAGTTCCCTCATGCGTTGGCATTGGCTACGATTATTAAAGTAGCCGGACTGCATAGGATTGCAGACAATTACGGGCCTATTCCTTATTCTCAGTTCGGTAGTGCAATAAAGATCCCTTACGACTCACAGCAGGAGGTTTATGCTCAATTTTTTCAGGAGTTGACCGATGCGATTGCCGATCTTGAGTTGTTCGTTAAGGAAAATCCGGGGGCGACTCCTATGTATAAATTCGATTTGATTTATGCTGGAGACTACACCAAATGGATTAAGTATGCCAACTCTTTGATGTTGCGCCTTGCAATGCGTATTCGTTTTGCTGATGCCGCAATGGCCGAGACTTATGCTAAACAAGCTATTGCAGGTGGAGTGATATCATCTAATGACGAGAGCGCTGTGGTAAAATCGTATAGATCGATTTCCATATTCAATCCACTCAACGTATGCTGGGATTCTTACTCCGATACCCGTATGGGCGCTAATATGGACGTTTACCTGAATGGCTATAACGACGATCGCCGTAGCAAATATTTCTCTATGTGTGTCGATAATACGAGTGCCCTGCCTGAAGGCCAGAAGCCTACCGGATATTTTGGCGTAAGGAACGGTATTCCCCAGCACAACAAGCAGAATTTTGTGATGATGTCTTCTCCGATCACCAAAGCATCCGACCCGGTTTATATTATGACGGCGGCCGAAGTTAAGTTCCTTTTGGCCGAGGCCGCTCTTATCGGTTGGTATACCGGCGAAACTGCTCAGAGCCTCTACGAAGCGGGTATCGCCGCATCGTTCCAGCAGTGGGGATTGAGCCTTCCGTCTACTTATCTGACCGGTACGACCGTTCCGGGGAACTTTGTCGACCGTTCGATGAACCCCACCAAGTATTCGTGGTCTTCCGCTGCTTCTTATCTTGTGGCATCGGTTTCGTGGACAGACAGGGCCACCACCGACGAGGCGCGCCTGCAGAAGATCATCACCCAGAAATGGATCGCCCTCTATCCCGACGGCCAGGAGGCCTGGAGCGAGTTCCGCAGGACCACTTACCCGAGGTTGATTCCGATCAATACCAACAACAGCGGTGGTACGATCACAACCAGCACGAGTTCTGTCACATACGGTGTCAGCCGTCAGATCTATCCTACTGCTGAGTATAATGGTAACTACGATAATGTCAAGGCGGCTGTCGATATATTGATCGGTGAGTCGAAAGGTTACAATACGGCCGGTGACAATGGTGGCGTACGTGTATGGTGGGATAAGAAGAGGTAATTAATATTCAAAAATCGGAAAAAAGATGAAAAGTAAAATATTGATTTCAGGACTTCTTTTCGCAGGGTTGTTGTTTGCATTCCCTTCGTGTGAGAAGCAGAATGAGCCCGAAGCGGAGAATCTCGTTCATCCTATTGAAAAAACGGATGCCTATTACGCTAACCTGCGCGCTTATAAGAAAACCGACCATCAGATTGCATGGGGCTGGTTCGGCAACTGGACCGCTAAGGGTCCCGCCATGTCGACCCGTATGACCACTATTCCCGACAGTGTCGATATTATCGGTCTCTGGGGTGGTGCAGGTGCCATGGATGATCCTGTTAAGGTGAACGATATGCGCACTATCCAGCAGCGCAATGGCACGAAGGTCGTTACCACCATGATCCTCGGCGATATAGGTAAAGGTACCGGTGGCGCCGGTTATGGCAAATGGCCCGCAGGCTGCTGGCCGCGCGGCGAGTTCAAAGGTATGGTATACCAGCAGAACGTATTCAGGCAGTGGGTAACCGACTCTACTTTCGACCGTACCGAAGCATGGAAACTCTATGCGAAGGTCATTGCCGAAGAGATTGTCAACAAGTGGGGTTTCGACGGTTTCGACATCGACTATGAGCCTTTGGCAGGCGGTTCGTTCAACCAGGATACCTGGCTCTGTGCACGTGGCGATACGATGAAGTTGTTTGTCGAGGAGCTTGGTAGATACCTCGGTCCGAAGTCGGGCACAGGCAAGCTTTTGATCATCGACGGCGACGTTAACAATACGCCTAACGACCTGGGTGGTTTGGGAGACTACTTCGACTGGGTTATTGCGCAGGCCTATGGAGAGTCTGCTCCCCAGAGCAAGGCTACCGGTGCCATAACCAATATGGGTATTCCTTCGACCAAGTTTGTGGTTACCGATAACTTTGAGAACACGTCAGGCTGGAGTGCCGGTGGTGTGTTGTTGCAACAGGCACGCTGGCAGCCGACCCAGGGCCGTAAAGGTGGGTGCGGTACTTATCACATGGAGTATGAGTATATGCATACCGACAAGCCCGAATATTACTGGATGCGCCAGGCTATCCAGATCATGAACCCGGCAGTTAAATAACATTATAACCAGAAGCATATGAAAAGCATAATAAAAAATATAGCGTTAGGCTCTTTCGTCCTTTTTGCTGCGGGGTTCATGGCCTCGTGCGGTGACGACGAGCTTAATTCGGCGGAGTTGAAGGTGTACGTGAGGTTTGACGACGCGTCTACTATGGCGACCTACAGCATCAGCCATACTCCTGTTGCCACAGTGCTGGAAGGCAATGCGGCTAAGTTCCCTGCCAAGTCATCGCGTGAATTGGCTGCCGATGCCACTGTCAACTTCAAGGTTGACGAGTCGCTGATAGAGGCTTACAACGAAGCCAACGGCACCAATTACCAGCCCATGCCTTCTGCGGCCTACTCTTTGGCTCACGGCGGCAAACTTACTATCAAGCAGGGACAGATGGCTTCTCTCGACTCGATGGAGGTTGTTTTTGCGGCAGATCTGTCTTCATACAAAGACCTTAAGGGTTATTTGGTGCCTGTGACCATTTCGTCGATAGAAACGAGCGACAAAGGGCTTGAGATGGCGACGCTGTACCATACGATTTACATTGTACTTAAAGTCGGTGTCATCAATGTCAAACCCGCTACGGTAAGCACGTTGGCAGGTACGGTTGTGGGCGGCTCAGGTAAGAGCTGGGTGTGCAACTCTACGATCAATAACGGAGGCGCATTTACTTCCAGACCTCTGGTTATCGATGGCAACTACGCCAATGGTAGCTACTATATCACCGGTATGAATGTGAACACCTATTTTGTATTCGACTTCGGTAGTCCGATGGCGATCAAGGGCGTTAAGATGTATACATACAACTACAGTGCTTCGCTAAACATGACTCCCACGGGCTTTGAAGTTTCGTCGGCGGATGTGCTCAACGGTGTTTCCACCTCATGGAACGATATGGGTCCCTGTACCAATGCAATCAAGGGATCGTATGTGACTCCGGTTCCTAATGGCGAAGTTCCGTTCTTTATCGAGTTCTACTCTCCGGTGACGACCCGTTATCTCAAGATCAGGCATACGGGCAGTAACTACGGTGGGTATTGGGGAACCCGTGAAATAGAGTTTGTTCAGTAATAACTGCTCTAATTACATTAAAAAATTAAGATGATGAATATGAAAGCAAAATATGTTATCGGAGTAGTCCTTTTCTTCGGCCTTTTATCGGGCTGTAAGAATCCTGACGAGTTCCGGAATGTGGTTTATTTCACAGGTACCGAGGAGACCACCGAAGCGCGATACGCTGTAGATGCACCCAAGGAGTTGAGCATATCGGTGACCTGTAGCGAGAAGGTTGCGGAAGATGTCGTAGTCGACGTCAAACCTGCTACCGAGCTTATCGAGCAGTATAACAACGATAATGGAACCACGTTCCCTGCTCTTCCCACAGAGGCTTATTCTATCAGTGGAAACAAAGTGACGATCAAAGCGGGTAAGAATATCTCCGAGTCGCTGGATCTCAATGTTAGCGACCTGAATGTCCTCTCCAAAGGAGTATGGTACTGTCTGCCTCTTACGATCTCCGGTGTTGAGGGCAATGCCTATCCCGTTTTGGAATCGTCGCGTACGATCTATGTACTGATCACCCGTTCGGTCGAGACCACTGCTTTGCAGTCTACCAGCTTGTATTACACCGTTCCAGCATTCCTTGATAATGACGAGGTCAGGGCTATTCCCGAGCTGACGATGGAGTGTCGTGCTTACGCTTCTGCGTATAAGACATCCAACCCGTTCATTTGTTCGCTGATCGGCATCGAGGAGAATTACCTTATCCGTATGGGTGACGTTACTATCGGTATGGACCAAATCCAGTTGGCCGGCGGTGGCTACCAGTTGGCTTCGAACACCAAGATCGCTCTTAACCAGTGGTATCACTTTGCCGTGACTTACGATGGACGTAAGCTCTATATGTACATCAACGGTAAGCTCGATGCTTCGCGCGACGCTCCGCGCGGTAACATTAACCTTACCGATCCATGGTCGGGTGGATTCCATATCGGTTTCTCGGCCGGCGGTCGCCAGTGGTTCGGCATGATCAGCGAAGCCCGTGTTTGGACCCGTTGTCTGAAGCCGGGTGAGTTGAAGAACAACCTCTGCTATGTCGATCCGCAGTCGGAAGGTCTTTTGGGTTACTGGAGGCTCGACCAGGCGAGTGGTGTAGATGCCGAGGACCTGACAGGTCACGGATATACGGCGGTAAGGTCGAACACCGGTACGCTTAATAACATAAAGTGTCCTGCAAATTAGAGATTCAGGCGCTTTATAATTGCGAATTACGGGCAGCGGATTTCCGCTGCCCGTAATGTTTTTTAGGGTAATGTGTCATTCGTGTCCACTAAAAATTCAAAATAGTTCTTTGAAATAGTTGAAATTCAATTTATTCCAAGTGATTTTAGCGCGCAACGACAGTAGTGTCCACTAAAAGCACAAAGCAATCCTTTTAAATAGCTGAAAAACAATTTATTGCAGGCGATCTTAACGCGCAACGATTTGAATTACTAAATGCGATAAATTTCATTTTGCCCACAAAATCATATATTGATTATCA
>JAVBMJ010000012.1:0-6148 GCA_031552535.1 Rikenellaceae bacterium | reverse complement strand
AAAACGTACTTATCCTTTTGCATAACGGTCTGATTCTGACCGCAAAACTAATTTTAAATCCGTTGACTCGAAAAACTCTTGTAACAAATTGAACTTCAACTATTTCAAAGAACTTTTATGAATTTTTAGTGGACACTAATGGTAATGTGTCCAAAATGGACTGATTCTCATTTTTCGCAAAACCTACTCTGTGCCCTCCCACGGTGCCCGGAGTAGGTTTTGCGTTTTGTTATTAATGAATTTGGTAATGTTTAATGAAATGCGTTTCATCAAACCAATGATATATCGCGTGTAATCAACGACTTACATCTGTTTTATCAGTCCGTTTTGTCCATTATACCTGAATTCAAAACAGCTTCTAACGAGGCTGATTCAAAATAAACCCGCCCCCCAAAAGTGGTAGACGCCAACTTTTGGGGGGCGGTTCGGAATAGCGAGGCAACCTCATTTTATTCGGACTCCCCCCGGAGAAAAATTTCAGATACGCGATTCCCGGAGGGCCGGATTTTGTTTTGAGACAAGCTTTCAAGTAATGTGAAATAATTATTGCGATAGTCCCTGGAATATCCCAATAATTGTTGAACATTATACATTACTTAATGCACCGGTTATTCGAGTTCTTTTCGTATCCGGTCGATGTCGGCGGCCTGTATCATCAGGACTATTTCCTGGAATTGCGCATGAAAACCGAATCCGCCCCCCGACATCTCACGGATAGCCTCTTCTTTCGAATACCCCTGGAATACTATCCTGTACATCGCTATGACAGCTCCGGTACGATCCGAACCATGCCAGCAATGTATCACGATAGGGCCCGTGCGATCCTTGATGATCCGCAAGGCTTCCGTCACCTCGGCCTCGCTGATTTTCGAGGCCCGGGTGCGGATGTGGTGCAGACATAGCGATGTGCCGCGTGCTTTGCGGGTGTCGGTGTGAAAATTACGCAGGCTCAACACCTCCCTTATGCCATACTCCTCCAGGGCCCGGAAACCTTCATAGCCGGGCTGTTCCGAACGGTATACCCCCGTGTCTATACAGTAGAAATTGTCGAGACCGCTGCCCGGCAACTCAATTTTCTGTACAGCCACGGTGCGATCCGGGCTATTGCCGATGACGACGCTGTCCGATGTTGTCCGATTGCATCCCGCGCCGTTGCCGCACGAAAGCAGCAACAGCGGCACCACAATCAGAACCATTCTGAAAGCGCTAAAACCCTGTCCGGTCTTTTTCATGGCCACAATATAACACTATTTTCGTTGATGCATCGCATTTTTTTAGATGCATCGCATCTTTTGATAAGACTTTGCTTCGACTGCCGCTTTTTTTGTAAAAAGCGGCGCAAAAAACTTTAGGAAGTGCTGCACACTTCTTTACCGCACCGCCATTCGGGGCGTAAGGCGCCCTCTGCGAGGTTTGGTTATATGGCCGCAAGCCTGATTACGAACAAGTTCGATCAGGATTGCGGCCATATAACCAACTCCTTACGGAGTTATCGCCATCACGCCCCTGAACTATTTCTGTATGCCGGAAGTTTGTGCAATGTTCCCGGCGGTATAGATGAATGCCTGAGATGCATAAAGGATCGGTAATGGCATGGTGGAAACTCCGTAAGGAGTTGGCTCAGGTGTGATCCTGCGGGCATGAACTTGTTCGAAAGACCGCAGTGTCACACCTAAGCCAAGCCTCGCAGAGGACGCCATGCCGTTCGGAAAACAACTCACAAAAGAAGTGCGTAGCACTTCCTGAAAGTTTTTGGTGCCGCTTTTTGAGAAAAGCGGCAGTCGAAGCAAAGTAATGTCAAAAGACGCGATGCGTCCAAAAAGCGGCAGTCGAAGTAAAGTAATATTAAAAGGCGCAATGCGCCCTATTTGCCCATTGAGGCAGCCTTTTCCTTAGAGCGTGTCGCACGTTTCGCACTGTCGGGGTGCGTCGAGAAGAGGTTTGCCACCAATCCGGCGTTCTGGCCGCCCTGCGCTTCGAGCGAGACCAGCTTGCCAAGCGCATTAGACATCGCGTATACATTATATCCGTTGCGTTTCAGGAAGTCGAGGCTGTAGTCGTCGGCAGCGTACTCCTGCTTCTGCGAGAACTGGCTCTGAGCCAGCTGCACAGCCATATCGCCGAACATCGATTGCGACAACACCCCGACAGCCGTGTTGCTCGCACTCAGGGCCGCACGTGCCGCCGCCGACAGGTAAGCCGTGCGCATGCCGTTGCGTACGTCGTTATTCACAACATGACCTATTTCATGGCCTATGATAGCCAGTATTTCTTCGTCGGTCATAATTTTCATCAGCCCCTCGTATACGCGGATGCTGCCGTCGGCACATGCAAACGCATTCACCTCGGCCGATTTGTAAACTTTGTAATTCAATGCCATTCCGTCTACCGTAGCGTGTTTTTTCACTATCTTGGCAAGCCTTATGGCCGAAGCGTCGTTAGCCGGCGCTATTTTACTCTGGGCATCGAGTTGCGCGATGTACTCCTTGGACATCGTGACGACCTGGTCGTCGGAAATGGTCAGCGCCGTAGCGGCCTGCACCCCGGCCTGCATCAGCATATCGCTGTTGAAACTCTGCCCCATGGTCCCGCAGCCTGCCATCAAACCCGTGGCGGCGACAAATGAAACGATCTTGGTCCTTGCTATTTTCATATCGGTTAAAATTATTGGTTCCTATTCTGCCGGAATCCTGTACTCGACCAGCGTGCATCCTCCCCACTGGTTCACGTCCAGGTTTTTTGTGTGTACTTTTCCATCGCCCGAAGTAACTTTCAGTTCGGCGCTGAATGGCGGCGAGTTGCGTATGGCATCAGAAGAGGGAAACGTATTGGCCATTACATAAAGGTATATGACGATATGGTCGCACGGCGGGGTGGCCAGCACCGTACGGCGGCCGGGGGCGTATCCCGCAGGAGCTTCGTCACGCAAGTTGCCTGTTTCGTAGACTTTATCTACATGGCTACGGTAGTCGATCACTTTCCCGCTGATGTCGAAAGAGACGATGATCATAAAGATGTTGAATCTCCACCACTGGGGAAAATCACATCCCAATTCGGTTATATATCCGGCTAATTCGCTCATGTTTAGGTGTCAATGTAATTATACTCCTACTATATCGATATAATTAGGGCTTAAAAGTAAATAAAACTTTGTAGAATTTGTTTATAATTTTTACCTTTGTGCACTATTTTCGAATGTTAATGGCTGGTGCGTCAAAATATGCTATCCCCTGTAAAGGGCTCGGTGCGGGGAACTACCGCTTTGAGTTCGGGATGGATGATTCGCTTTTTTCCGGACGCGAAAACTGTGATATAAAGTCGGGCCGGGGAAATATCCGGGTGGAAGCGGTGAAGGGTGCGGCAGGCATGGAGCTGGAAGTCGGCATCAGCGGGGAGGTGGTTGTGGAGTGTGACCGCTGCCTCGACGACTGCACTCTGGCGGTGGACTGCGACGAACGGGTCAAGGTGCGTTTCTCGGATTCGGACCAGGAGAGTGACGGGGAGGTGATATGGGTCGCACCGGGAGAGGATTTTTTAGACCTGGCGCAATATATTTACGAAAGCATCGTTTTGAGTCTGCCTGCCCAGCGGGTTCACCCCCTGGACAGCAATGGCGATCCTCTCTGCAATCCAGATATGCTCGGCCGGTTCAGGCTGGTCACGCAGGTGGAGTTCGATGAGGCTGTATCGCCGTCGGCCGGAGTTACGATAGAGGAAAGATTATAAACTTAATATATTTTTTAAATGGCACATCCCAAACATAAGGTCTCGTCTACAAGGCGCGACAAAAGGAGAACCCACTACAAGGCCGAAGTGCCTACCGTAGCTATTTGCTCGAACTGTTCGTCGCCGGTACTGTACCACAGGGTATGCCCCGAATGCGGGTTTTATCGTGGTAAAATGGCTGTCGATAAGCGTTCGGAGTAGGGTTTTCTCCAGTTAACGATATAAAGGATGCTAAAGATCGGTGTTGATGCTATGGGTGGCGATTACGCTCCCGATGCAGTCGTCAGAGGGGCTGTCATGGCTCTCGATGAGTTGCAGGCGGGGAGCCGGATCGTCCTTTTTGGCGACAGCGGGCGCATAGGGGAGTTGATATCTTCCGCGGGCGCCGAGTTCTCGTCGTTCGATATAGTTCCCACAACCGAGGTTATTGGCATGGACGACCATCCGGCCCAGGCATTCGGCAAGAAACCGGATTCGAGTATTGTCGCCGGTTTTACACACCTCAAAGAGGGTGGGATCGACGGTTTCGCCAGTGCGGGCAGCACAGGGGCCATGATGGTGGGATGCATGTACACCGTCAAACAGATGGAAGGTGTGGTGCGTCCGACGATATCGACCATCGTGCCTACGTCGGACGGTGGTAACGCAGTCCTGCTCGATGTCGGCCTGAATGTCGACTGCAAGCCCGATGTGCTGTGCCAGTACGGGATCATAGGCAGTATCTTTGCCGAAACCGTGCTCGGCAAGGACAAACCGCGCGTAGCATTGTTGAACATAGGCGAGGAGAAGGAGAAAGGCAACCTTTTGACCAAAGCGACTTACGAGTTGCTGAGTGCGGTCGAGGGGATTAATTTCGTCGGCAATATCGAAGCCAAGCATGTGTTCGACGGCTCGGTCGACGTAATCGTCGCCGATGGTTTTGTCGGCAATACGATCATCAAAATGGCGGAAGGCTTTTATGAAATCCTTAAAAGCCAGGGCGTGGCGAACGGATTCCTCGATAAATTGAACTACGAGATGGTGGGCGGTACGCCGGTTCTGGGAATAAACTCCACTGTAATGATAGGACATGGTTGTTCGAGTCCTCTGGCCATCAAGAATATGATTCTCCAGACAGAGAGAACGATCAAAGCGGATTTCCTGGGCAAACTCCGCGAAACGTTTACTAATATTGCAACCGTATCTGCGGTAGAATAAAATGTTATAATGGGAAAAATAACTGCGGCAATCACTGGTGTCGGCGCTTACCTGCCGGAATACATCCTCGATAATTTCGAACTCAGTAAAATGGTCGATACTTCCGACGAGTGGATAATGACCAGGATCGGTATCAAAACCCGACATATTCTGAAGGGTGAAGGTGTGGGGACTTCATATCTGGGCGAGAGGGCTGTCCGCGAGTTGCTGGAGAAAACCAATACAGATCCTATGGATATCGACATGGTGATCTGCGCTACGGTAACTCCCGATATGTTTTTTCCCTCCACGGCAAACCTTATCTGCCACAGGGTGGGTATGATGAAGGCGTTCGGGTTTGACCTGTCGGCGGCGTGCAGCGGATTCCTGTTCGCTCTTTACACCGGGTCGAAGTACATCGAGACGGGAACATACAAAAAGGTGATCGTCGTCGGAGGCGACAAAATGTCGTCGATAATAGATTACACAGACCGCAATACATGCCCAATATTCGGTGATGGCGCGGGAGCGGTGTTGCTGGAGCCGACCGAGGATGGCTTGGGAATCCAGGATGCCATATTGCACTCGGACGGAGGCGGTGCGGTACACCTTTATATGAAAGCCGGAGGATCGGCTTATCCTGCAAATGAGGAAACTGTAGCCAACAAATGGCATTACGTTACCCAGGACGGCAAGGTGGTATTCAAAGCTGCAGTTTCGCATATGGCCGATACGGCTATCGAGTTGATGGGACGTAACGGCTTAACATCCGATGATATACGTTATCTGGTGCCACATCAGGCCAATATCCGGATCATAGACGCTACGGCCCAGCGGATGGGGCTTTCTGCCGATAAGTGCATGATAAACATACAAAAATACGGCAATACCACTGCCGGGACGCTTCCTATTTGCCTGTGGGATTACGAGAGCCGCCTCAAAAAGGGAGACAACCTGATCCTTGCAGCGTTCGGCGGCGGATTCACATGGGGAGCCCTCTACCTTAAGTGGGCTTACGACGGCGGCAACTTCACTAAATAGGAGGGGCTGTCCCGTAAATACGGGCAGCCGGAAAAGAAGCCGCGACAGGGGCACAGAAGAAGGGCCCAAAGCGGAGATGGTAGCACCGGGGTGAGAGAGGGGTTTGGAGATGAGGGAGATGAGGGAGATGAGAGGGGGATGAGGGGGGGATGAGGGGAGATGAGAGGGGGAAAAGAGGGAGAGTGGGGGAGAGTGGGGGAGAGAG
>JAVBMJ010000014.1:0-7377 GCA_031552535.1 Rikenellaceae bacterium | reverse complement strand
AAAACGTACTTATCCTTTTGCATAACGGTCTGATTCTGACCGCAAAACTAATTTTAAATCCGTTGACTCGAAAAACTCTTGTAACAAATTGAACTTCAACTATTTCAAAGAACTTTTATGAATTTTTAGTGGACACTAATGACATAATATTATGAAAAAGGGATTGAAAATAGCACTGATCTCAGCGGGGTCGCTGGTCGGGCTGTTGTTGCTGGCTGTAATTCTGGTACCTGTGCTCTTCAAGGGCAAACTCGAAACGCTGGCCAAGGATATGGCCAACAAGAACCTCAACGCGGTGGTCGACTTCGCGGGTGTCGACATCTCGCTCATCAGGAATTTTCCCTATCTGAGCGTAGCCCTCGACGATCTGTCGGTGGCAGGGATCGGCACATTCGAAGGCGACACGCTGGCCAGCGTGAAGCGGATCGACGCCTCGATCAACCTCATGTCCTACATTTCGCGCGGGATGATCGACATTAAGGTCGTCGGGATACGTTCGCCGCGCGTCTTCGCAAGGGTGGCCGCCGACTCTACGGCCAACTGGGATATAACAAAAGAGAGTGCCGCGGAAGAGGACGAGGATGGGGAATCATCAGGTTTTTCGATGAAAATCAAACGTTTTGCGATAGATAACGCCCTGGTGGTGTATGAAGATGTGCCCGGGAAAATAGCTGCAGGGCTCGACAGCCTTTATTTCACCCTTGCCGGCGACCTTTCGGATACCCGCACCGTGCTCAATATCGCTGCTTCGTGCCGCAACCTGACGATGGCCATGGACGGCACACGCTGGTTGTCGGGGGTGGCCCTCGCACTTAGGTCTAACGTCGACGCCGACCTGAAGGAGATGCTTTTCACGTTGCGCGAAACAACGCTCGACGTCAACCGCATCGCGCTGGCCGTCGACGGAACGGTGAAAATGGAGCAGAACGACGATCTGGCGCTCGACCTTACATATGCGGCCCACACCTCATCGCTTAAGACCTTGCTGCAGATGGTTCCCGCTTCATTGCTGCCCGAGGTCAAAGATGTCGACACGCGCGGCACACTGGCTCTGGAAGGCAGCGTGAAAGGAGTCTACGGAAAAACGTCTATGCCGGTGGTCGACGCGCTGCTGAAAGTCGACGACGGGTACATCAAATACGCTTCGCTGCCCAAGTCGATCAACGACATAACAATCGACGCCAGTGCTCATTACGACGGCAACGACAACTCGAAGAGCGTCGTCGACCTCACCAGGTTCCATTTCGAACTGGGGTCCAACCCCTTCGATGCCACGGCCCGTGTGCTTACCCCCGCAACCGACGCCGACATGAAGGCCAGCCTCAAGGGCAAGATCGACTTCGCTTCGCTACGTGACGCTCTTCCGCTCGAAGGGGTCGACCTTTCGGGGATAGTGACGGCGGATATCGACTTTGCGGGCCGGATGTCGGCTATTGAAAAGCAACAATACGACCGCCTGAATCTCAACGGCATGTTGGGCGTGCAGAACTTCAACGCCAAGGTCGAAGACCTGCCCCTACCGATGAAAATATCGGAGGGGCACCTCAATTTCACTCCCCGGTACGTAGAGCTGCGCACGCTCGATTGCGCACTGGGACGCAGCGACATAAAGGCATCGGGACGCCTCGATAACTTTCTGGGGTACGCTCTGAAAAAGGAGACGCTCAAAGGATCTCTCTCACTATCGTCTAATCTGATAGATTGCAACGAAATACTTGCCGGTACGGGAACCGAAACGGAGAAGGGCGAATCGGCGCCGATGTCGGTGATAGTGCTGCCGTCGAATGTCGACTTTACGATGAAGGCGAAGGTAGCCAAAATCCTCTATGACAACCTTACTCTGACCGACGCGTCGGGCGGCGTGGGGATCAAAAACGGGGCTTTGGTCCTCGACAACTTCACAACGCGTTTTGCAGGCGGGACTATGGCTCTGTCGGGAAACTACCGTGCCGAGGATACTTCTTCAGCCCAGACCAGCATGAATATGTCGCTCAAAAAGATAGATGTCAAAGATCTCGTATCGTCGTTCGATATGTTCGCCGGGGTACTCCCGATCCTGGGACAGATGGGTGGTAAGGTTTCGCTCGACTTCAATTTCGCCGACCGCCTCGACCAGAACCTCAATCCGGTAATGGCTGCGCTGAGCGCCGTGGGAAGCATCCAGGCCGACAGCCTGCGGCTGGTCGACACGGGGACCTTCGATAAAATAGCCTCGTTGGTGGGCCTGAAAGAGGGGTCGAACATGCTTAAGAACATCAACGCATCATTCTCGGTGCACGAGGGCAAAGTGGGGATAAAGCCCTTCAACCTGAAGATAGGCAACACCCATATGGCAATAGGCGGCGAATACGGACTCGACAAAAGCGTTAACGCACAGATAGATCTGCAGATACCTACCGCCAAGGCGAGTTCGGCGGTGAGCGGCTATCTTTCATCGTTGGGTACCTTGGGGGCTGTGGCGGGATCTTTGGCGCCCAAAACCGTCAATGTCGGGATCGCGCTGGGTGGAACCACCCAGAATATGACAATGAGTCTTGCCAAACCCAAATACCTTACCTCTGCCTCCACATCGTCCGATACAACGGCAACGGAGGATCCGGCAAAGCAAACCCTCGACGATGCATCAAAAGCCCTGCAGGAAAAAGCCACCGACGAGGCGACAAAGCAAGTCGGCAATGCCGTGAACAAGGTATTGGATATGTTTAAGAAGAAGTAGGGGGCATAGGGCGTTTCAAGATAGATGAAGGAGTCTCGATATGAAGCGAACCCCAAAAGTTGTTGTCCAACTTTTGGGGTTCACTTCATATCTCGTTTTGAGACATTTTCAAATGCACAACGGAGGAAACGGTTTCCTAATCCATCGCTGCCATCAGGTTCATCAGGTCGCAAAGCCGCCTGGATATCGCAGTAGCCGGACACAAGTAGTTATTGAACACGACAGAAAAACAGAGCCTGTGCCCTCCCCTTGTCGTTACGTATCCCGAGTACCCGCGCACAAATTCCATTGTGCCGCTTTTGGCTGCCACGCGTTTTTCGCCGGCCTGCCCGCGCATCAGGTTCTTCATCGTACCGTCGACTCCGGCTACAGGCAGCGACTTATGGAAGGCCGCAAATTGTTCACTGCGGCTCATCATGAGCAGGTAGTCGCACATGAATGCCGTGGTGATAAAATTCTTGCGCGATATTCCGCTACCGTCGGCCTGGTTGAACCCGCTGTCTTTACCCATGCCCTTTTGCCGCAATAGTTGCGATATGGCCCGTGCGCCGGCTTTGGTGGAACCGGTGCCAGACTTTTCATATCCTATGATCTTCAGCAGGCTCTCCGCATAACAATTGTTGCTGTTCTTGTTGGTTTCGGAGATAAGTTCCGAGAGCGGAGGCGAGGGGTATACGAGTATTGTGTATCTTCGTGCGACAGAGTCGGGCTTTGTGCGGCAAACCCCGATATTTCCCGATGTTGCAATGCCGCCACTGCGAAGATGGGAGTCGAAGTGCCACACGCACGCCAATGCAGGATCGGGCATGGCGGCATTGATAGCCAGCCGTTTTTTGCCCATAGGCACTCCGCCCGTAACTATGACCCGTGATGAATAGGGCGAACTGAGGATGTCGACGTCGAAAGCGCTGTCGGCACGCGTGGTCACCGTACGGTTCTCGATCACGCACCCCGGGACATAGGGTTGCGCCGGGCTTACATACGCCTCATCGCCCACCGCGGCACCCGCCGTGAGCGATATTCTGAACCGGTTGTCGGCGAATTGCAACGGGTTTGTCCCGGCACCGTACCCCAGGGCTATATCGCCCCAGTTCCACGACAGCGAACGGTAGCTGTCGTCGAACACCCCGGTAACGTCGGCATTGACACTCCCGGTTATTTTTTTTATCCCCGCGGCTTTAATGGCTGCGGTCCAGACCCTGAAAACCGAATCGGGCGATGTTGCGGGCCAGACCGAAGAACCCAGGGAAGGGTCGCCGCCGCCCGCGACATAGAGGTTGCCGCACAGCGTGGAGTCGGCCGTTATCTCGCCGTCGTAGGACAGGGTGGTGGTAAACCGGTAATCAGGGCCCAGCAGTAGCAGCGCGGCGCCGGTGGTCACGACCTTCATGTTCGACGCCGGGATGAGACTCGCCTGTTCGTTGTGGGATACCACCACCGAACCGTTGTCGAGGTCCACGACACGTATGCTCCACGAAGCGTGGCGCAACAGCGAGTCGCGCCCCAGCGCGTCGATATACTCCACAAGTTCTGATTTTTCGCTTTTGGAGACCGGCTTTTTCTTAGCCGCCGCATCCCATGCGTACGGCACAAGAAGAAGGACCAATCCCAGGTAAAGGTATCTTCTCATTCGGACAGTTTATCTATTGACGGTGATTCACATTCTTTATCCCGGACAAAAGTATGGATAAAAATGTGAGATTTGCCGTTAGGGGCCCATAACGCACCAATTTTTTCATTTCAAAAAATTGTCACTACGCTCACATGTAAGGTACGGACAGTTTCTTGTTCTCCGGAATTTTCGTATTTTTGCATCTGAAGAACCCGCAGAATGAAGTGATCTCAACAAAGCGCATAGGTTACATACTGGTCACCGCCATTATTATGGCGCTTTTTGCATCCAATAGCAGTAACGGCTATCAGGGCGGGCTTGTATTCCGTTCTTACGAACAGAACCAGGACGAACGCACTTCGCTGACCGTACCCTCGCAAGAGGGTAAAATCAGATTGGGAAAATATCTCGGCGTTTCGTTCGACGTCCAGGTCAAACCGGGAGCCGACAGGTTCGGATACATATGCCGCATAATAATAGGCGGAGCGACAAACGTCGATGTACTTCTCAACAACCCGTCGGGCGAGGAGGCCTACCTGTGTATAATAAAAGAAGGCCAACTCCTGTCGAAGATATCGGCACCCGACGGACGACCCGTCGACATGCTCGCGTGGAACAGGATCGACATAGAATTTTTTGCCGACGGCGACACGTTTTCGATATCCGAGAAAGGGCGCAATATTGCCGAAGGGTTGAAACTACCCGCCGACCGTTCGGTGCAGATATGTTTCGGGATGAATTCGGTGGCGGGGTTTTCGACTACCGACGTGGCGCCCATAATCCTCAGAAATCTCACCGTGAGCCTTTCCAGGGGCAAAGAGAACTACCGCTGGCCATTGTCCGACCCCCCTGCCGGCGAACTGATATATGACCTGCGCGGCAAAATGGCAGCTTCGGTAGCCAATCCCGCATGGAGCGTGGACAGGCATATGCACTGGACCCGCGTGCGCCATTTCGAGTCGGACTCGAAGATATTCGCATTGACGGCCCCGGCAACAGGCCAGTTGTTCTTTGTTTCGCGCGACCACGTCTACCGTTTCGACCCCGTGTCGGACAGCATCTACGACTATCCTTTCTCGCCGCCACTGCCTGTGGACAGGCTTTCCGACCAGTTTCTTTACCATCCCGGACGCGGGCAGATAGTTCTCTACGATGTGGAACAGGCCGGAGGCGAGGTGTTGTCGTTTTTCGATTTCGACCGCAGGGAGTGGAGCCGTCCCGTGAAGCGCGCACGCGAAGCCGCCAACCTGCACCATATCAAATTTATATCTCCCACAGACTCGTCGATAGTGCAGTTGTTCGGTTACGGGTTCCATAAATACCGGCGCGACATGAACATCATATCGCCTGCCGGAGAGATCCGGACCACGGAACTCGATTCGTCGGTTTCGCCGCGCTACCTCAGTTCGATAGGTGTCACGCCTTCTGCGGTGTGGGTTTTCGGTGGCGTGGGCAATGAATTGGGGCTTCAGGAGTACGGAATACATATTTACAACGATCTTTTCCGGTTAGACCTCAGCGATTTTTCCCTGACCCGGATGTGGGGCAACCCGCCGTCGGAAAACAACGAGGTGGTGGCATCTTCCCTTGTGGTGGATGATGACGGGAACCATGCAAAGGGGCTGTTCTTCTCGCCGCACCGCTTCCAGTCATACCTGGTGCTTAAGGACATCGATCTTGCCACAGGGGAGCAAATAGCTCTTGCAGATACGATACCGTATCGTTTCCGTGATACGCAATCGGATGCCGACCTGCTCTACAACGACTCCATGGAACGTTATTTCGCTGTTACGATTGCCTGCGCAGGAGGCAATACATACCATGTCGATATATATTCGATAGACAGCCCTGTGTTACCGTTAGCTCAGACGGGAGGAGAGCCAGGCATAACGAGATGGGTATGGATGGTGGTCGTCGTGACGGTAGTTGCGGGAGCTGTTGGGGCATGGGTCTTCAGGCGGAAAAAAAGGGCAATAGGGCACGGATCACCTGTGATACACGGATCACCTGTAATAAAAGACGCACATGGGATCTCGGGCGATTCAGGGCACGCCCGGGGAAGCGGCGATACGGTCACGGCGGTAGCCAAAGATCCGGGGATATATCTGCTGGGAGGTTTCCACATTATCGACGGCGCCCACAGGGATATCACGACGGAATTTTCTCCTGTCGTCCGGCAATTACTGTCGTTATTGGTACTATACTCGGTCCGCGGCGACAAGGGAATTTCCGACATAAGGCTCCGGGAATACCTGTGGCCGGACAAGAGCGAGGAGAGTGCCCGCAACAACCGTAGCGTCAATATCAGCAAACTGCGGGCACTACTGGAGCAAGTAGGCTCCTTCGAGATCATAACATCGGGAGGATACTGGCAATTCCGGCAGAACGACGGCAGCTACTGCGATTATATCTACGCCACCAACGCGATAAAGAATCTCTCCGTCGCGTCGTCAGTCAACCTGAGCGACATCGAACAGGCCACCTGCATAGCCCTCAAGGGGCAATTACTGCCCAATATGCAATTCGACTGGCTCGACAGGTTCAAGGCCGACTACACAGATTCCATAGTGGCTATATTGTCCGCATACCTGGGGAGTGATGCGACGAACGAAAACCCGAAAATCAAGATCAGGATCTCGGATGCGGTTTTGCAGTTCGACTCGCTCGACGAAAACTCCGTCAGGGAGAAGTGCCGGGCCCTGGTGGCGTTAAAAAGGTTGGGGACTGCACGTGCGACCTTCGACCTCTTCACACGGGAATACGAACAGGTAATGGGGCAGAAGTACTCATCCTCATTCGAAAACCTCATTCGCTGAAAACCCGCATCACAACTTTTGGTAATGTGTCAGTAGTGTCCACTCAAAACTTGCTCAATCGAAATTTGCCCGACTTTAAAAATACAACTTATTGATAATCAATATATGATTTTGTGGGCAAAATGAAATTTATCGCATTTAGTAATTCAAATCGTTGCGCGTTAAGATCGCCTGCAATAAATTGTTTTTCAGCTATTTAAAAGGATTGCTTTGTGCTTTTAGTGGACACTACT
>JAVBMJ010000074.1:0-35596 GCA_031552535.1 Rikenellaceae bacterium | reverse complement strand
TATCGCTACCAGGAGCCCTATCCGGTCTATATCAGCTACCGCAACCTCAAACCCTACTTCAACTCCGTGCGCACGTTCTACGAGGACGCCCGCGGCCAGATGTGGGTGAGCGTCTACGGCGGGGTGGGCCGCCTGGACCCCGCGACGGGTAAGATCGCCCTGCTCAGCGAGCGTTTTCCCGCCATCCGCCACATGATGCTCGTGCGCAGCATGATCCCGCTCGCCGACAGCGCCATGCTCGTTACGGCCGACAACGGCCTGTTCTGCTATTACCCCCGGAAGGACTCGGTAGCCTACGATCCCCGCAACCAGCAATTCATCAAGCGCATCACCAAGCACAACTGCACCATCCGCGACTCGCGCTCCATGCTCTGGTTCGGCACCCACGACGGGCTCGGGGTGTGGGATCCCAAGCGCGGCCGTCTGGAAAATTTCGGCCTCGAACAGGGCATGCCCGACAACATCCTGGGCTTGGTGGAGGATGACAACGGCAGCGTGTGGGTGGCTTCGCCGGGTAGTATAAGCAAGTTCGTCGTCGAAGAAAAGGAGGACGGCTACGATTTCCGCATCACCCATTACGATATCTACAACGGGGTGCAGGAGGGCACCTTCTACGAGCATTCGGCCCTGAAAGGCGCCGACGGCACGGTCTATTTCGGCGGCAATCACGGGCTGAATGTGATCCGCCCCACGGACATAACGGGCGACGGACGACGGGCCAAGCCTTATTTCACCGGTTTCCGCCTGTTCAATACCCCGGTGCAGCCGCGCGAGGTGCACAATAGGCGCGTCATCCTCCAAAATGTCATCGGCAAGACCCGCCGCATCGAATTGAGGCACGACGAGAGTTTCGTCACTTTCGAGTTCGCAGGGCTCAACTACATCGACCCGAGGCAGACCTACTACCGCTATAAACTCGAAAATTTCGACCAGGAATGGACAGAAATACATCCCGCCGACGGCCTGGGGTCAGTCACCTATTCGTTCCTCAAGCCGGGCACCTACACTTTCCGCGTGCTCACCTCGAACAACAGCCACCTGTGGAATGAAGAGTCGGCCGATATAACCGTCCATATCAACTATCCGTGGTGGAATACTGTCGCGGCGAGGATCGTCTATGCGGTGCTGTTGATCGCGGTGGCCTTTCTGGTCGTGCATTGGGTCAACCGCCGCCACCGCCGCCGCCTCTCGCGGCGCATGGAGGAGGAGGCCGCACGACGCCAGGAGGAGCTGAATCAGTTCAAACTCAAATTCTTCACCAACATAAGCCATGAGCTGCGCACCCCGCTGTCGCTGATCGTCACTCCCCTCGACTCGGTCATCCGGCGCGAGAGCGATCCCGACAACCGCCAGCAACTCTCCAACATCAAGCGCAACGCCCGGCAACTGCTCGAAATGGTGAACCAACTGCTCGATTTCCGCAAACTGGAAACCAACCGTGAGCAACTGCGCCTCACGCAGGGCGATGCGGCCGGATTCGTCGGGACGGTCTGCTCGTCGTTCGCCGAGGCTGCCGGGAGCGGGATGATTCATTTCAACTACACCTGCTCGTCCGCCCCGATCTATGCCCTTTTCGACCAGGATAAGATGCGCAAGATTGTCAATAACCTGCTCTCGAACGCCTTCAAGTTCACTCCGGCCGGCGGCAGCGTCACGGTGGAGGTAGACCGCACGGTGCGCATGCAGGCCGGGGGCGAGTGCGAAATGCTGTCCATCGAGGTGGCCGACACCGGCAAGGGCATCGAGCAGGCCGACATTCCCCGGATATTCGATCGCTTCTACCAGGCGGCCGCCGATCCTGCGGGTCATTTCACCGCGGGAAGCGGCATAGGGCTGCACCTGATCAGGGAATATGTGGAACTCCACGGCGGCCGTATCGAGGTGAGCAGCCGCC
This sequence comes from Rikenellaceae bacterium, assembly GCA_031552535.1. Lineage (GTDB taxonomy): Bacteria > Bacteroidota > Bacteroidia > Bacteroidales > Rikenellaceae > JAVBMJ01. The sequence goes on along the minus strand of JAVBMJ010000074.1, from coordinate 33,702 downwards.
GGGGCGAGGGCAGCGTGTTCACCGTCCTGATTCCGTTGCGCAGTGCTACCGGGGCAGAAGAGTCCGTGAAGGTTTCGCCTGAAACTGAAGCCGAACCCGCAACCGGGCCGACGGCGGCCGTGGATGGGGGTGGGGAGGAATTCACCCTGCTGTTGGTGGAGGATAACGACGAATTTCGCAGTTACGTCTCGCGCGAGCTGGGGCAATACTACCGCGTGGCGGAGGCGTCCGACGGCCTGCGGGGTCTGGAGATCGCCCGCTCGCAGCGCATCGACCTGGTCGTGTCCGACGTGATGATGCCCGGCATGGACGGCATGGAAATGTGCCGCCGCATCAAGACCGACATCGAAACTTCACACATTCCCGTGATCCTGCTCACTGCCCGCGCCTCGGACGAGCACCGCGTGAGCGGCTATGAGGCGGGCGCGGACGAATACATCTCCAAACCGTTCAATCTCGATATTCTGCTGATGCGCATCCGCTACCTGATCGAGCAGAAGCAGCGCCGGATCGAAGCGTTCCATGGCGAGATCGAGGTCAACCCGGGCAAACTGGCCATCACCTCGCTCGACGAGAAACTGATCCAGAAAGCGCTCCGGTGCGTGGAGGAGAACATGGACAATCCCGACTTTTCGGTCGAAACGCTGAGCGCCTATGTGGGCATGCACCGCATGCACCTCTACCGTAAACTCCACTCGATCCTCGGGCAGACGCCCTCGGTGTTCATCCGCACCATCCGCCTCAAACGCGCCGCCCAACTCTTGCAAGAGAGCCAACTGACCGTAAGCGAGATCGCGTATATGGTCGGTTTCGGCACCGTGAGGTATTTCGGTAAATATTTCAAGGAGGAATTCGGCATATCCCCTTCGCAGTACGCCGAGAAATTCGACAAGAAATAAGGCACTGAAAGATTTTGCCCCATAGGGAAAGTAAAATGCTCTCAATCATGTGATTGAGAGCATTTCGTGCCCAGAACAGGCATTTTAGTCTTAACACTATCGCAATTTTTATCATCGAAAACAATTGCACAATTAATTGATTCTAAATTGAATGCAATCGTTTTCAATGAAGACAATTGCGACCCATTTTAATCTATTTTGTGAAATGCGGCCAATTTGCGGCCAAAAATCTACGCAATAAACAGTCAATCATTGCGATACGATAAAATAAAACATAATTCAGTGGTTTTAAATATTTTATATATTGATATTTGGTTATGCTAGCATAACCAAAAGCAAGTCCTCAAACAGGGGAATTGATCTGCTCAATATTGCCGCAAATTTTTGGCTAATTGATTTTTTAATCGTAAATTTGTCCAAAATCATCTGTTATGATAGCGCGCAATCTGAAAGCCAAACTGAAAGAAATGGCGTCAAAATATCCGGTTGTAACTTTGACCGGGCCGAGGCAATCGGGGAAGTCTACTCTTCTAAAAGCGACATTCCCGGATTACGAATATGTTTCCCTGGAAGATCCCGATATGCGCTTGTTTGCCCAAAGCGATCCCCGTGGGTTTTTAGCTACTTATGCCGAGAAGATTATTATTGATGAAGTACAGCGTGTTCCCGATTTATTTTCATATATTCAGACCCATATAGATAAAGCTGGTAATGAGGGAATGTTTTTGCTTGCCGGCTCCAATAACTTTTTGCCGATGGAATCCATCGGCCAATCGCTTGCCGGTAGGACAGCTGTTCTAAAGCTTCTGCCGTTCTCACACCAAGAAATGAAAGCAGCCAACATCCTCCCCGAAGGAGCAGATGAGGAAATTTTTAATGGCGGATATCCGAGGCTCTATGCCAAAGATATTAACCCTACGGATTTCTATCCTTTTTATATTCAAACCTACGTCGAAAGGGATGTGCGGCTGATGAAGAACATCGACGACCTGAGTAAATTCATTCGTTTTATAAAATTATGTGCCGGACGGATCGGACAGCTACTTAACTTAAGTTCGCTGGCCAATGATTGCGGTATTGCCACATCGACAGCTCAAGCTTGGTTGTCAATATTGGAGGCAAGCTATATCGTTCATTTGCTTAAACCCGACCATAACAATTACTCCAAGCGTCTTATCAAGACGCCTAAACTCTATTTCTACGATACAGGACTAGCTTGCTCGTTATTGGAGATAAAGAGTGCGGAACAGGTGGCCAGCCATTTTCTGCGAGGCGGTCTTTTTGAGAATATGGTCGTCAATGAGTTTATCAAGGACGCTTTGAATAAGGGTGAAGAACCAGAGTTGACTTTCTGGCGCGACAAGACCGGCAATGAAGTAGATCTACTTCATAAATATGGAAATAAGCAATATGCTTATGAGATAAAATCAGGGGCAACGTTCTCGCAGGATTTTTTCAAAGGAATCTCTCTGTGGGCAAAACTATCCGATGCTTCCACAGAACAATGCAAAGCTATTTATGCAGGAAATAAAAACCTGAAGACTTCAGCAGGGGGGGTAATTTCCTGGCAGCATATATAAGATACATTAATATAAATTGCTTGTTTGGTGTACATTTTGTAATTTCGTTACATGAGAGGTCTAGATCATAGAGTTCCTGTAAAACCCATTATTTTGTCCTGGGCAAGGGCAAGAAATAATATGTCTGTAGAGGATGTGGCAAAGCAGATGGAGCTACATACTTAAACGATTGTTGCCTGGGAAGTGGGAACATCTGGCCCCAATTATTCCCAATTAAAGAAACTGGCATATTCTGTCTATAAACTCCCGTTAGCATATTTATTTCGGTCGGAACCACCAAAGGAAAATACGATTCAGAAACAATTCCGATTGTTGTCTGCTGACGAAATAGGAAAACTTCCTTATAAACTCATGTATAAAATACGGGAAGGGATGCTTTTTCAAGACGTCCTCAAAGACTTATTTGGTTCCCAAAATAAAAACTTGCATATAAGTTTTCCTGGAGCATCATCTATAGATCAGTTAGCGAATGCAATAAATGCTCATGGGGTTGCGTACGGCTTTTATGCCACAAATATCGACTCTTCGATCTCTATGGCTGTTTTTGCGGAAGCAATAACGCCCCCTTCTCCTTCAAATCTCTCTCCGCCCACGAGCTCGGCCGCCAGCTGCTGGCCCGCATAGCGCCCGGTTATCAGTTCGGCGGAATCCTCGCAACCGATCCGTTATTCAAGAACCTCTACATCACCTCCGGGGATGCCGTCCGCGGCATTGCGGACGCGAAGATCAAGACCACATGGATGGATTTCTTCCAGTCGCTGAATTCTCTCAAGCCTATTTCCGTGCTCGTTTCCCCGGAAAACAAGACGGTCGATATCGCGGCGATCACCGACGCCTATAACCCGGATAAGGAGATCGTAGACCTGGGCGACGTGGATGACCTGAAGATCGAGCCGATGGAACGGTTCATTTACGGGACGGTCAAGACCGGGCCGCCCGACCAGAACTACAACCTCTCCAACGGCCGGTATGAATTCAATACCGAAACGGAATGGGCGACCGACAACCTGGTCGATGAGCAACTGAATCTGGTCGGCAAGTACCGCACCGACAGTATCGGATTCAGCCTATTGCGGTATGAGGTGGAGAAGAAATCGACCAGCGACACGAAAAGCGATAACTCGGTGTTCATGGTCGTTTGCGCTCCGCACCGCGGCCAGGGAGTCGCTCAAACCCGCGATGGATCAAACCATCGAGGGCGATATAATCCAGACCCAACGTAAGGGTGTATTCAATGTGTCCATTACTCCGGCCCGGTGCCTGTGGAATCATCGCCCCGTTCTTTTGGGAAGCATATACCGCGGGATGCACATTGTTCGCTGGCGCTCTACCAACAAGACAGACGCCAACCTTACATCCTCTTACGCCGGTTTGCCGCCCATAACGGAGAAGGCCGACCAGGATTTGAGGGACGGATACTACACCCCGCTGTTCATCCCCAAGCGGGTGAGCTTCGTTTCGAAGATCCCGCGGAACCTGGCGCAGTTGCTGTCTGAGTTTGTCGGGGGATATATCTCGTTTCGCTGGGAGGGGGTTACATATAAGGGGTTCCCGCTGAAGGTTAGCGAGGTGCCGGCCACGAACAAGGAGCAGACTACTGAGGTGTTGTTGCATCCGTATACTGATATAGAGTGAACCTCTATCTGTAAAATCTATTGGTAACAGAACAGCCACCCGTTGAGGTGGCTGTTTGCTTTTTGACACACAGAGCCGCAACCGGCTATTCATCGTCCTGCTTGAACCCGATCCGGCGGCGGGGCTTGTCGAGCTCCGGGGCTTTGACCGATAGGGCGGCGATAGCGTTGTAAATATTATCAAGCTCCCGCCGCATATCCTCAGATAAATCGCTAACTGCGTCGGCGTTATCCGCATCGTTACGCTTCAGTAGTTCGTCATTGCGTTCCAATAGTTCCAATTTAGCCTTTATTTCTGCCAATTCCGCTGTTATTGTCGTAGTGGTGGCTATGTAGTCTCGCATCGCTACAAAGGCCCGCATAATGCCCCTATTGACGAGTATAGCCGTTTCGCTACGGAGAACGCTCGAAAGCATAGCAACCCCGATTTCGGTAAAGGCAAATGGTGCGTAGCGGGTACCGCCTCGTTCGTTTGATGTCGCATTTTGCGATGTCAAATTTGAGATGCCAATTTGGCTTCTCAATCTCGCTTTCAGGTCATTATGCTCATCGCCGGTGAGTACAAACATAAAATCGTCACCCTCAAACCGCTCAGCATTACGTCTTACAGCCCGTTTGAGTTGTGCCGTTTCGATACCGTACATTTCGGCCAGATCGAAGTCAAGCATCACCCGCCGGCCCCGAATCTCGTAGATCTTATTCTGAATTACCTGTATCTCCATCGCTGCGTATTTATCGCAAAGCTATAAAATTATTCCGCTTTCTCCGCCGTCAACCTCAACCCCGTCCCGCAGTTCGGGCAGGTAAAGTTACCGGCGGCGGGCTTGTCGAAGAGTTCGGTGACTTCTACGTCTAACGCTTTCGCTATTTGCTGCAAGCGCTCAAGCGTGGGATTGCCATTTATAGAAGCATATAGCGCCTGATTGGTAATACCTAATCGCTTCTCGGCCAAAACCTGCATTGTTATTCCCTTTTCCTTGCAGAGATCCTTTATCCGCAACATATTATCAAAGTTTAGTTTGATGCAAAGATAATGATAATTTCAAAACTTCACTTTGCGTAATCGAATAATTATTCAATGAATAGTTTGGAAAAAATAATGAAGATGTTTAGCGATTCAAAATTAAACTTTTATATTTGCAGTGTAAAACAAAAGCAAACTTTTGATAATTATGAAACCGACCATCAACAAAAGCCAAGTAATGAAAAGAGCCTGGAACATCTACCGAGGTCACAATCTCTACTCGCACAGTTTCTCTGCCAGCCTCCGCCGTGCCTGGTGGGTAGAGAAGGACACCATCCGCTACGAGGCAGAAAAGGTAGAGCTGGCCGTAGAAAGGGCACGGTTAGACGCGGTACGCGAAATGAACCGCAACTGTCCCCCGATAGACTACGCCCTGTATTGTCCCGAGGCTGTTACGCAGGACTATTGGAACGCCCGCCCCCGGCACCTATGTCGGAGATTAATTAACCAATTCATCACATACAACGATGGCTAATGACATAAATTCAGTAGAATACTGGCGGCAGCGATATAGTAATCTGCTCGATGGGCATATTGCTGCATTGGAACGAAGTGTAGGCCGACCATCCCAAGCACCACAGTCTAATGGAGTCTATGGCCGCCTTGTGCAATCGCAGGGTGGGCGAGAGATTCACACATGGGTAAATAATGCGGTTCGAGTATCAAAATCTTCGAGCTCCCGGTGTGAGGTGGTCTATCAGATCGAAATCCCTCAATACAGCCAATACGTTAACCTCAGGGCCGAAACAGTTCTTAAAGTTATTTCGGCCCTCCAATCGCTATTGACTGATACATCCGTCGAGGAAAGCGCAGCAAAAGGAGCTATTATAATCAACCTGGCAACAGGGGAAATAGTTAATAGGTAAAAACCAACCCCCAAAATAGTTATTAATCATGGAAAATAACCTCACCATTCCTGCCTCGGCGGGCGCAACCTTCGCCGATTGTAAAGAGTATGCAGACAAACTGGCTGCCGGCATGCGGCACGAACTGGCCAAACTGATGGCCGGGCACAATATCGCCTCAAACAACATATTTGCGGACATCTGGACGCAGCCTGTATTGCTGGGGTGCGCCAATCCCTACCACGACATGATGAATGTGCTCAAGCAATTCGCCCACGTTGCGTGGGGCGGATACGAGGCCACGGCCCAAGCTATTACACTTGAGCGTGAAGTTGAACGGCTGCAGGCGATGATAGGTGCCTCTACGATTGAATGCGCCGAAGTTGAGGCGTAATACCATGACCACGGGCGGCCACGGCGGCCGCCTTTTTTCCTACTTTAGCGAAAATGTTTAACCCACTAAATGCAGACCTGGACAACCTGTCAAAACTTGACATCGCGGGACGAGTGGTGCAAATGTGGTGCAAATCACGCAAATGAAAAATCGCAACGACTGATAATCAGATCATTGCGATTTTTGCTGTGCCCAGAACAGGAGTCGAACCTGCACATTGTTACCAATACTCGCCCCTGAAACGAGCGCGTCTACCAATTCCGCCATCTGGGCATTGCGAACGGGTAAAACCTTTTTCTTTCGTCGATCTTGCAACGCAAACCGTGTTGCAAAACCTCTTGATGTGCCCAGGACGAGACTCGAACTCACACGAGCTAAACGCTCACTACCCCCTCAAAGTAGCGTGTCTACCAATTTCACCACCTGGGCAAATAATCGAAACCACCGGCGAATCTTTACCGAAAACCGGAGCAAAGGATCAGACAGGTATAAAAAACAAGGAAATTCGGATCAGGCTCGAACGCCACTCTCCGGATTTCCTCAACTAACCTAAAACTACTAACCTAAATGAACCTAAAACTTCGCTGCAAAGGTAACGGGCAATCCCGGATTCTCCAAATTTTTTAAAGTAATTTAACAATTAATTAATATTTCTTAATAATTGTCTTTTCGAAATGTCATTGAGGCCAAATAGGCATAAATCTCAAAAAACCTGCAACTTTAAAAAATGTGGATATTCAAAGAACGCCTTACTGCACTTTGTCGCAGAAGTGGGGCAAAGGTAAGGATATTTTCCAAGAATGCAACTGGTTTTTTCCCGTTTTTTTGAAGAATCGATAAAAATTTATATTTTTGTGGCGCAGGCGAGAATGGGGCGGTTTAGGAAGTAGACTGCTGAGTGGCGCCCAAGTGATTCATAACCAATTAAAGCCGGCGGGCATAGTACGTGTGAAAATGAAAACAATCGAAATCAAAGCTGCCAAACGCGAAGTGTTCGGCAAAAAAGAGAGTAAGGCAGTACGCCGTAATGCCGCTATCCCCTGCGTTATTTATGGCGAAGGTGAGACAGTGCATTTCTCGATAGGCGAGAAAGAGATCAAACCGTTGATATATACGCCCAACTCCTATCTGGTGGATATCGACATCGAAGGTAAGATCGAGAAGGGTGTTATCCGCGAGGTGCAGTTCCATCCCGTTGAGGAGCGCATCCTGCATGTCGATTTTTTGCGTGTCGTGCCTGGTAAAGTCGTGGCTATCGACGTTCCGGTGAAACTTACAGGCAACAGCGAAGGCGTGAAAGCCGGCGGTAAGCTGCTCCTGAGCAAGCGCAAGATACGTGTGAGTGCCACTCCCGAGAATCTTCCCGACGAGTTGGTTATCGACGTTACGACGTTGCAGGTAGGTAAATCGGTTTTTGTAGGCGATCTCCATTACGACAACATCACGCTGCTTACACCGGCTACTACTGCTATATGCGCAGTTAAGGTTACGCGTGCTTCGCGCGGCGCTGCCGATGCTAAATAATAAAAAGCGGGAGTGAGTTGAAATATCTTATTGTGGGGCTGGGCAACATCGGCGCGGAGTATGCCGAGACCCGCCATAACATAGGATTCAAAGTGTTGGACGCCTTTGCAGGGGCGTCCAATGCTGTTTTTACGTCTTCGCGTTACGGGGCCATAACCGAGGTGAGGCACAAGGGGCGTACGTTCTTCCTCCTGAAACCGTCGACATATATGAATTTGAGCGGCAAGGCGGTGAGCTACTGGCTGAAGATGGAAGGCATAGAGCGTGAGAACATGCTGGTGGTGGTCGACGATATAGCGCTTCCGTTGGGGGCGGTACGTTTGCGCGGCAGGGGCAGCGACGGCGGACACAATGGTTTGGCTAATATCAACGAGGTGTTGGGCACCAACGACTATGCGCGGTTGCGCTTTGGCATAGGGGGCGATTTCCCGCGCGGATTCCAGGTGGATTATGTCCTGGGGGAGTGGACGGCCGAGGAGCGGAAAGCGTTGCCCGGGAGGATCGGTTTGGCTTGCGATGCTATACGGTCTTTCGGTCTTTCGGGCCTGGCGACTACAATGAACGCATTCAACAATAAATAGGGGATGGCTTCGGAAAGGATCGACAAATGGTTGTGGGCTGTGAGGATATACAAAACCCGTAGTGATGCCGCCGAGGGCTGCCGCACGAACAAGGTAACGGTCAATGGTATGGCAGCCAAGCCCTCGCGCGAGGTTAGGGAGGGCGACCGGGTTACGGTACGCAAGGGGCCTGTGACTTATGCGTTTATCGTCAAGGGAGCGGTGTCGGGCAGGGTGGGGGCTCCGCTTGTGGCGGATTATGCCGAAAATGTCACCCCGCGGGAGGAACTGGACAAGTTGAGTGCGCCTCGTGAGACGGTCTTTGTTTCACGGGACAGGGGGACGGGACGGCCGACCAAAAAAGAACGCCGCGACATAGAGGGCCTTATGGATATTTTCCTCGATGGAGATGATCAATAGGATGGCGTTTGCTCTGGTGAACAGGCGTTTAAACAGACTATCAATGCCGGGATGAACACGCCTCAGGGTATGCCGGCACTCCCTGGACGCGGACGCTCCGGCTCCGGAAGGAGGCAGGAAACATAAAAGACGGTCATAATGAAAGTATTTGTCTGGTTAACGATTGTAGTCATTGCGCCGGTGGTGTTGGCCGGGTGCACGGACAGGCAGGTCCAAACGGTCGCCGACGGTTTTGCTATCGGTACGACCTACCATATTGTAGTACTGGACGACGACGAGGCGTCGTGGCTGAAAGACGGGGTTGATTCGGTTTTTGCATTGGCCAACTCGTCGATGTCGCTATACAACCCTAACTCGGTGCTTAGCCGCGTCAACCGCGGCGACACAGACACGGCTGATGTGCATATAATAAAGTGCATCGAGATCGCCCGCTTAGTGAGCGGGCAATCGGGCGGGATGTATGACGTAACTGTAAAGCCTGTCTCGGAGGCGCTGGGTTTCGGGGCCGGGACCGCCGTAGAAAACCCTGATATCGACTCGTTGCTGCAATATGTTGGTTATGAAAAACTGCAGACAGACGGAATACGTGTTATAAAGAGTATACCGGGGGTTCAGATCGACCTCAATTCGATAGCCAAAGGCTATACTGTGGACCTGATGGCCCGGATGATCGAGTCGCACGGGGTCAGGGATTATATGGTTGAGATAGGTGGCGAGATATTTTGCAGAGGCAGGAGTCCGCAGGGCAGGGATTGGAAAATAGGGGTAGACAAACCTTTCGACGGTAATTTCATCCCGGGGGCTGACATTCAGGTGGCGTTGTCGCTGTCGGATATGGGGCTCGCCACTTCGGGTAATTACCGCAATTTTCACTACGACAGTGCAGGCAATAAGGTGTCGCACACGATAAACCCCAAAACAGGCGCCAGCGAACAGACCAGTATCCTGTCGGCCACGATCATAGCACCTTCGTGTGCGGAGGCCGACGCTTATGCCTCGATGATGATGTGTATAGGTGTTAAGGCCTCGGTGGAGTTCCTGTGTACGCGCGATGACATAATGGGTTATCTGGTCTATACCGACGCTGCCAAAGCCTATTGCACTTACCTTTCTCCGGCGCTCGAGAAGCATATAGCGAAGTAACTCCCCGGGATGCCTGGCGGCAGGGATCCGGCAACGGCATAAATGCGGTGTGCGGTCGATACCCGGTTCGAGGCCGTCTTAGAAACTGTTTAATTTTCCTGTGGAAAAAGATTTGAGTATATTCCGGTGATGATTTTTGCGTGAAAATAGAGGCGCATACCGGTGTTCCATGTAACGAAATTTTCACGCGAAAAGCGGCCCGGAAGGACTTATAATACTTTCCATAGGAAATTTAAACAGTTTCTTAAGGTCTTAATGCCCGGGTGAAGCGTGATGCGAAAGTTTAGCCTGCATACACCGTGCACTATGTCGCGGCAAAGCTATCGTTGGATCATGCAGGGCGACAGCGGGTGGATTTTATGAACAGACTTTAAAAATATGATATTCTCTCCCCAACAATATTGTCTGGACGATCTTCCGGGACAGCCTTTTATAAGCATCCCGGAGATAGACGGCCTGTTGGCGGCGGCAGCTTCGCCGTCGGCAGGGGAGGTCGCCGCGGCGATAGATGCTTCGATGGACCTCAAAAGGCTGACGCTTAGGCAGACCGCGGTGCTGATCGGAGCTGCCGGTGGAGAGCATCGCCGGATGGTGATCGAGGCCGCGGGCCGTCTCAAAGAGAGGGTATACGGGAGGAGGATAGTGCTTTTCGCGCCGTTGTATATAGGGAATAGCTGTACTAACAACTGCCTCTACTGCGGATTCAGGGCTGCTAACCGTGAGGCCGTACGCCGCACATTGAGCGATGCTGAAATTTCGGCGGAGGTCACGGCTTTGGAACGCACCGGACAGAAGCGGCTGATATTGGTTTATGGCGAGCATCCGTCATACGACGCAGAGTTCATCGCCGGAACAGTCAGGCGTGTTTACGCCACGCGAGGCTGGCAGGGGAGTATCAACAGGGTGAATATCAATGCCGCACCCTTCGATGTAGATGGCTTCAGCACGATACGCGAGGCGGGTATAGGCACTTACCAGATTTTCCAGGAGACATACGATCCCGAGGTTTACGGGCGCTTCCACCCATCGGGACGCAAGCGCGACTACAACTACCGCCTCACGGCGCTGGACCGTGCCATGCAGGCAGGAATCGACGACGTGGGACTCGGCGTGTTGCTGGGACTGGGCGACTGGCGTCGGGAAACAATGGCCCTGGTGCGGCACGCCAACCACCTCGAAGCTTGTTTCGGCGTGGGGCCGCATACTATTTCATTTCCGCGCATACGCAACGCCTCGAATATCGACCGGGGGGCGATGCAACCTGTGGACGACCGCGATTTCGCCTACCTTGTGGCGGTACTGCGCCTCGCTGTGCCATATGCAGGACTCATTCTCACGGCACGCGAGACACCGGCATTACGCGACGAGTTGCTGCGTTGCGGTATCACCCAGATCGACGCCGGTACGAATATCGAGATAGGGGGATACTCCGCTCGCATGGATGCGGGGGACGATGCCTCCTGCCATCTTCAAAACACAGCCCGCGGCGTAAGCAATGACCTGCAGGACCTCGAACGCGAACAGTTCGAGATCGGCGACACCCGTTCGCTCGCGGAAGTGGCTTCGACGCTTATTGCCCAAGGGTTCATGCCGTCGTTTTGTACGGCATGCTACCGCCGCGGACGTACCGGGGAGCATTTCATGGAGTTCTCGACACGCGGGTTTATAAAAAATTACTGCACTCCAAATGCGATGCTTTCGCTGGCAGAATACCTCGAAGATTACGCTCCGGCCGACATTAAACAACGCGGCTGGCAACTCATCGAACAGGAGCTTGCCGATATCCCCGGCAACGAATCTCTAAGGCAAAAACTCGAAGCTATCAAGAACGGGGAACGCGACCTGTTCCTGTGATCACCGTGAAATTTAGAGGTTGTTTTGAAATTTTGCCAAAGCTGTTTTTTGTATCTTTCGGGTAGATTTTTTTGCCAATTTAACTTCGTTTTCCTCCTTGCGGCTCGGCATAGCTCAAGTAAACCTGGCTCTGCCCTCGCTGCTGTGTCGGTTGCAGGGGGATTCGGGAATATGTCCCAAAACAGGCGGAAAAAGATGCCGAAAGGCGGAAAAGAGCTTTGGCAAAATTTCAAAACAAGCTCTTAATCCAATGCTTTCCAACGTGATTTCTCCACAAGGGTGAGGAATTGACTGCGGTAACCGTGCGGATCGAACGACGTGGCATTGCCGCCCAGTTGGAGCACCAGCGATTTATCGGCCGTACCTGAAAACCCCGACTCTTTCATGATCATCCCCCATGCGGCTACCGATGAGGCAAAACGCATGTTTTCCGAGGATTGTCCTATTGCGACAGGCATGGCGTCGATCTGTGCCGTAAAGAGGTGGCTGGTCTCTGCCTCCGGTTTTTTGTAGCGAACCTCCAGTCGTGCGAAGTTGCCTGTGGCCGGAGTTGCGGCCGGTACCAACTCGTAAAGGACCGTAACGGTCTGTCCTATCCCAATGTCACCTGAATCCTTGCTGTCGTCTTCGAAATCTTCCTGCGACATGATACGGTTCTCGTAACCCAAAAGACGGTAGCTGTGGACGGTGGTGGGATTGAATGTCACCTGAACCTTGCAGTCGGTAGCTATTGTATGAAAACGGCTCTTCTCGTGGACAAACACTTTGATTAGCTGGTCGGCGTTGTCGATGTATTCGTAGGTGCCGTTGCCCTTGTTGGCGATCTGCTCCATCATGCCGTCGTTGAGGTTGTCGCCGCCCACCCCGAGCACCGTGAGATGGATGCCTTTGTCGCGGTTGCTTACGATCAACTCCACCAACTCGTCGGTCGAGGAAGGCCCCACGTTGAAATCGCCGTCGGAACCGATTATAATGCGGTTGTTGCCCCCCGGAATAAAATTCGCGGAGGCTATTTCATAGGCGGTTATTATGCCCTGCGCCCCGGCGGTCGACCCGCCCGCACCAAGTTTGTCTATGGCTTTTTTAATCTGCTGCCTGTTGTCGCAACAGGTGGATTCCAATGCGACCTGTGCATATCCGGCATAGGTCACTATCGCCACCCGGTCTATGGCGCGGAGCTCGTCGACCAGCATCGAAAATCCGCTTTTCAGGATTCCCAGTTTGTCGGGGGAATTCATGGATCCCGAAACGTCGATCAGGAAAACATAATTGGTTGCAGGGAGTTGTTCTTCAGCTATCGTCTTGCCTTTCAGTCCCACCCTCATTAGCAGATGATCCGCATTCCATGGACACGACGACACCTCGGTGTCGGACGATACGTTGTGCCCGCCGCCTGGTTCCGGGTAATCGAACGTGAAATAGTTGATATATTCTTCAAGCCGCACCGATGCTACGGGGGGGCGTTGTCCATGATTCTGGTAACGCCGCATAACCGTGTATGAAGCTCCGTCACAGTCGACACCGAATGTCGAAACATCCTGCTCGGATACCTCGACGAACTGATTTTCGCCCCATTCCGTGTAACGCCCGCCATAGAAAGAGGTTGCTTCGATACACGGCATGCCGCCCGACATACTGCCGTCTTCCATCTGGCAGCCCGAGGCAAAGGTGAATGCGAGAAGCGAGGCTGTCCGTAAAATATTTTTCATAGCATGTTGTTATGGGTTTTATGAATAGATGTGCCAGGGTGATGTATCGTTGCACGTGATGGCGTATTTTATCCGGACCGGCAGAAAATTTGCAGGATCGAAAAAAGTGTAGTACTTTTGCGGGCGTATCTGTGGAAAGATTTGGCCGATTGCAAACCACGTAAAAAAATCGCTAAAGCAGCAATTCTTTTATCAGAAGCCTGCGTGCATAATTACAACTGGCACCGCGGTCTTCATCCTATCGACCTTTATTTCTTTCCCATTTTATAAACCAGTTAAATCCGTTTGAAAATGGGATTTCTTTTTACGTCGGAGTCGGTGTCCGAGGGGCACCCCGACAAAGTTTCAGATCAGATTTCAGATGCGGTTCTCGATGAACTGCTAAGGCAGGACCCCGAATCTAAGGTGGCCTGCGAAGTGTTGTGCACAACGGGATTGGTCGTTGTGGCGGGCGAGGTGCGTTCGCAGGGCTATGTCGACGTGCAGAATGTGGCCCGGCGGGTGATCAACCGCATAGGTTACACAAAGAGCGAGTACCGTTTCGATGGCGATTCGTGCGGCGTTGTTTCGGCTATCCACGAACAGTCGTCGGACATAAACCAGGGGGTGGTGCGTGCCGATGCCGACGAGCAGGGTGCGGGGGACCAGGGAATAATGTTCGGGTATGCCTGTAACGAAACACGTGAGATGATGCCTGCCACGTTGATCCTGTCGCATGTGATACTTAAGGAGCTGGCTGTGATACGCCGCGAGGGTGAGGTGATGACATATCTGCGTCCCGATGCCAAAAGCCAGGTTACGATAGAATATGGCGACGACCGCAAACCGCAGAGGGTACATACGATAGTGGTGTCGACGCAGCACGACGAATTCATAATGGCCTCGCAGGGAGTGAGCGAGAAGGAGGCAGAGGAGGCTATGGGCCGGCAGATCAGGGAGGACGTGCGCACGATTCTGATCCCGCGTGTCAAGAAACGCCTGGAGCGGGCGGGCGACCACCTTGCGGAGTTGATCGGCGAGGACTACATCCTGCATGTCAACCCTACCGGGAAATTCGTGATCGGCGGACCGCATGGTGATACGGGTCTTACGGGCCGGAAGATCATAGTCGATACCTATGGCGGGCGCGGGGCGCACGGCGGAGGCGCATTCTCGGGTAAGGATTCGTCGAAAGTGGACCGTTCGGCGGCTTATGCCGCGCGTCATATTGCTAAAAATATGGTCGCAGCGGGGATTGCCGACGAGGTTTTGGTGCAACTTTCGTATGCGATAGGCATAGCACGCCCGTTGAGTGTGTATGTCGACACCTATTCCACGTCGAAACTTCCGGTGGACGATGGCCGGATCGCACAGCGCATAGAGCAACTCTTCGACCTGCGTCCGGCTGCCATCGTGCGCCGTTTCGGGCTGAAGAACCCTATCTTCGAGGCGACCGCATCGTACGGTCACTTCGGAGGGCGTCCTTATATGCAGAAGGTTACAGTGTATGAGGGTGGTCGCGAGACAGAGCGTGAAGTGGAATTTTTCGGTTGGGAAAAACTCGACACTGTAGATCTGCTACGTAGCGAATTTTTCGGGAAGTAGATTGATCTCCCCCGCAGGCAGTTTCTTAGAAGCTGTTTTGAATTTATTAATCTCGTTCTTTTATTCTCTTTTCCGCGCTTTCCCGCGGTGTGGTTCGTTAAACAGGAACCGCTATTCGCCTCATCCCACCGCGGGAAATCACCGGCAAAACGATATGAAATAATCTCGTTAACAAATCCAAACAACTTCTAAGAGACCCGCTGTTCCGGAAAAATTTTAGCAACCATTTGGTTTTTAACTGAAAATCAAATGGTTGTCCGGAGCACCGGTAGACCCTGGAGTAGTATAAAATCCGTTCCGGTAAGTCATCTGAAATTATGGCTATTACAAAGCAACTTGTGTTTCGCACGATCAAAGAGTACCTGATCATCACTTTCGGGTTGGTCCTGTATGCCTTTGCGTGGGTGGCTATCGTCATGCCGGCCAAGGGTGTCGGCGGCGGGGCCAGCGGTATAGCGATGCTGATTTATTATGCCACTGGCGGACCTGGCGGCGGCCTTCCTGTGGGGGTAGGCTTCTTTGTGGTCAATGCGGTCTTGTTGACCATAGCTGCATTCACGGTAGGCATAAAGTTCGGAGCCAAGACGATCTATGCCATTGGAGCCATATCGTTTTTTATGACTCTGTTGCAGGAGGTTCTTCCCCCCGGGATGCTCGGATTGCAGGACGACAAACTGCTGTCGTCGATACTGGGCGGTCTGGCGGCCGGTATAGGTATCGCTGTGGTCTTCACTCAGGGCGGGAGCACCGGCGGAACCGATATCGTGGCTATGATCATAAACAAATACCGTAACATCAGTTACGGCAGGATACTCATCATCTGCGACTTTATAATAATAGGTGCGTCGTTGTTCGTTTTCAAGAACATCACGGCCGTTATCTACGGTTTTGTTATGGTAGGGGTGTTCGGGTACACGGTCGACTATGTGCTGGCCGGCAACCGCCAGTCGTCGCAGATATTTGTGATCTCGAAAAATTGGGAGGAGATAGCCCGCCGGATATCGGAGGAGGGTCGACGCGGGGTGACTCTGCTCGACGGTTCGGGATGGTATATGAAGCGCGAAACCAAAGTAGTGATGGTCGTGTGCCGCAAAAGCGAGACGAGCCTGATGTTTCGCCTGGTGCGCGAATGCGATCCGCAGGCGTTCATTACCGTTGCCGCTGTAATGGGAGTCTACGGTAAGGGTTTCGACGCTTTGAAAAAATAGGACTAAGAAGCTTTTTGGATTTATTAATCTCGTTTTTTATCCTCTTTTCCGCGCGTTAAATAGATAGGGGCCGCTATTCGCCTTATCCCACCGCGATAAATCACCGGCAAAACGATATAAAATAATCTCGTTAACAAATCCAAACAGCTTATAATAACCTGTTTAAGAATATTAATCCCGTTCTTTTCCTTTTGTTTACCGGTCTGTTAATGCCCCGGTTAGAGCCTGCCAAAGATTATCCTGCGGGGTGGGAGCTACGATTCTGAGCGCCGTACGTTCTCCCGAACCTACAGGATGGATAAATTCTATGCTGCGTGCGTGCAGGGATATGCCTCCGCCGGGAAGCGATCTTGCGGCGCCGTATTTCAGGTCGCCGCGTATGGGGCACCCTATGGCGCTCAATTGGCAGCGTATCTGGTGGTGGCGTCCCGTTAGCAGATCTACCTCTAACAGGTGGTATCGGTCGCTGTGAGCCAATACACGGTATGCAAGGCGCGCTTCTTTACTGTCGGTTTGTCCTGCGGCTACGATCCGTGCTTTGTTTGTCCGGCTGTCACGGGTTAGGTGGTGCACCAGCGTGCCACTTTCTTCTATAGGCGTACGCCCGGTGATGGCCCAATATGTTTTCACAATCTGCCGCGACCGTATCATCTCGTTAAGCCGGACCAGGGCTTTGCTTGTCTTGGCAAATAGCACCGCGCCGCTAACGGGGCGGTCGACGCGATGGACAACCCCCAAAAACACCTCGCCCGGCTTCCGGTCGCGCGTTTTCAGGAATGTTTTGATCTCGTTTTCGAGGGCGCTTCCTCCCGACGGATCGGGTTGAACAAGGTCTCCGGCGTGTTTATTGACCACCATAAGGTGGTTGTCTTCGTATAGAATGTCTTTCGCACAGAACATCTGTGATTTGGGTTAGGGTTTGTTTATTTTTGTGTGGAGTCAATGGCATAAGCCGTGTCGCCACACCGTTGGAGCCTGTTTAATTTTCTATGGAAGATATATTTAAGTAATATCGAATATTTATTTAGCCATTTTATTTTTTCTCCACCGGCATCTTTTTCACATCTCTTCCCCGGTTTAGCCCGCTAAACCTTCGGAGGCGACGCGAAAAAATCTACCGGAGATAAAAAACAAAATACGGATAAATAAATTTCCTCTATTACTTAGAAGCTGTTTTGAATTTATTAATCTCGTTCTTTCCCATCTCTTTCCGGTATTCTTTTCCGCCGGTCTTTGTTCCATATTCCCGATATGCAACTTCATACCGGCGAAAAACATTACAGGGAATATGTGAAAAATAATCCCGTTAACAAATCCAAACAGCTTCTTAAAACCCGTTGTGCATTGAAAGTTGCAGCCAACCGTTTTTGTTCATTATTTCGCCTGCGGCACAATCGCTTTGACACGCCGGACAAAGTCGCCCGGATCGAGCACGGCGCCAGCTATACGTCCCAACTCGTTGCCGTTGCAATCCAATATTATAAAGGTAGGATAACCTCTGATACGGTATTTTGCCGCCAGGGATTTACCGTCGCCTTTGTCGCCGTCGATGCGTACATTGACCAGGTTCGCGTTCATGTAGTCACCGACCGTCTCCTGCGAGAACACCTTGGCATCCATCTGTTTGCAGTAACCGCACCATGAGGCGAAGATGTCGATAAATACGGGTTTATTCTCCGTTTTCGCCTTTTCGAGCGCGGCGGTCATGTCGCTACCGAATTTAACGCCTGCAGCCTCCTGTGCTACTGCTGTCCCGAGTCCTATCGTCAGGACG
The DNA here is from genome assembly GCA_031552535.1 of Rikenellaceae bacterium. Taxonomy (GTDB): domain Bacteria; phylum Bacteroidota; class Bacteroidia; order Bacteroidales; family Rikenellaceae; genus JAVBMJ01. The sequence continues at coordinate 15,550 of JAVBMJ010000074.1, read as the reverse complement.
ATACTGAATAATAATTTTTTCATAAGTTGCTTGTAATTAGTCGTTCCAATAATAATTTTTTGATATCATGTTTATGCTGAAAGCCTCCTGGACGCAGTTGCATATGGTCCTGGCGAACCTAAGAAACTGGTTGAAAATATTTCTCACCTCTTCCCGTTATTCTTTTCCGCCGGCAGGTGTATTATTATAGCAAATTTTATGCAAAAAATATAGAATTTACTTTTCCGACAGTTTTTTTGTCGACAACAGTCCGCATGCAGCCTGTATATCTTCGCCTCGCGATGCTCTGAGAGTGGTGTGTATACCCTTCGAGGTTAGCATGTCCCGTAGTTGCAATACCTCTTCACGCGACGGGCTTTCGAACGGCGAGCCGGGTATCCGGTGAAACCTTATCAGGTTGATACGGCATTTCAGGCCATCGAGTAGCCGGCACAGGCCCTTTACATGCCGTGGCGAGTCGTTCCATCCTTTCAGTACGATATATTCGAAGCTCACCCTGCGCTGAGAGTTGAAGCCGCGGGCTTTCAGCGCCTCCACCGTGCGTTCGATAGGATGCACCTTTTCGAGCGGCATCAACTGCGCTCTCTCTTCCCCGAAAGGATTGTGCAGGCTCACAGCCAAATGCACGTTGCTGTGGTCGAGCAGTTCGTTCATCGCAGGCAGAAGCCCTATGGTGGAGACCGTTATGCGCGTGGGGCTCCAGCCGTAGCCCCACGGAGAGGTCATTATCTCGAGCGAACGGAGCACTTCCTGCAGGTTGTCAAGCGGTTCGCCCATGCCCATATACACTATGTTTGTCAGGCGGTCGAACCCCACGGTGCGTGCACCCTGGTTGAGTATTTCGCCTGAGGTGAGGTTGTGCGCGAAACCCTGCTTGCCGGTCATGCAGAACCCGCACGCCATTTTGCACCCGGCCTGCGACGATACGCATAGCGTCGCCCGGTCTCCGTCGGGAATCAGCGCCGACTCTATGTATCCTCCGTTCAGAGTAGGGAACAGGTATTTTTCAGTGCCGTCGGCCGACAACGCCCGCGATTTCACCTCAAGCGCCCCTATCCGGTATCGTTCACAGAGCGCCTCCCGTTTCTTCGCGGGCAGGTCGCTCATAGCTGCAATTTCCGTCACACCGCGGCGGTATATCCACGAGGCGATCTGTGCAGCGGTATACCGCTGCATACCCAGTTCTGCGGCTATCCCGGAGAGCTGCTCCAGCGTTTTACCGTATAACCATTCTTTTGTCTCCATAGATCCCGGCTGTGTAAAAGACTTGTAATACGAAAAGGCTGCCTTCGGGCAGCCTTTTCGGTCGTTGTGGAGAATACCGGGGTCGAACCGGTGACCTCTTGCATGCCATGCAAGCGCTCTAGCCAACTGAGCTAATCCCCCTTTTCACGCCGCAAATATAGCTAAAAAAACCTGACAATTCCCAGTATGATCCATAAAAATAGTTTTTTTTAATTTTATTGTTTGTTTTTCGTGATTTGTGACTATATTTGTCGTAGGATAGTGGGCCTTGAATGATTGCATATCGCAGGATGAGGGCTGGCTTAGGCAGGTGGTGCGTTATTGGGAGCCTGTCCCCCGGTCCGGTGATTTGGATTTTATAGTGTCAAACCGTAAAAACAGATATTAAATGGAAATCAAAAAAACACCTAAAGCCGACCTCCAGAATAAGAGGGGGTTGTTGCTTGAGATCGGACTTATTGTTGCGATCGGCCTTATGATCGCAGCATTCGCAGTCAGCCAGCCTGAACAGAAAATTCAGGAGATTGACATGAAAATAGCTTCTGTTGAGGAGGACATAGTGGAAATCACCCGCCAGGATCAAAAGCCGCCAGAGCCTGTAAAACAGACGATCACCGTGGTTTCTGATATTATCAACGTGGTGACCAACGACCGGAAAATCACTACCGACGTAACGTTTGCCGACTTCGGTGAAACAGACATCGTTGTTCCTGTTATCGCGAAAAAAGAAGAACAGCACGACTCTGACGAGCCGTTTATTGTGGCCGAAGTCATGCCTTCATTCCAGGGAGGCGATCTTAGCACTTTCCGTACGTGGGTCCAGAAACAGTTGAAATATCCTTCCATCGCCTCTGAGAACGGGATTTCTGGGAAGGTCATCATTTCGTTTGTCATAGAGAAAGACGGTTCGCTGACCAACATCACTGTGTTGCAGACACCCGACCGTTCGCTCTCCGAGGAAGCTATCCGTGTCCTGCAGACTTCGCCTAAATGGACTCCCGGCAAACAGCGTAGTGCTCCGGTGCGTGTGAAATATAACTTGCCTGTAGAGTTTAAGATACAGAATTAGAGGCGTTTCCAGCAATCTAACTGTTGCCCCGGATCTCCGCCTGTTTAGGTCGAAGGCCCGGGGCAGGGTTGTTTAATGATGGGTGCGTACAGCAATTGTTGATGCCGGAAAGTATTTGGCATAGCGGGGCTGGAGTAGAGAAGTTGTAAGCGGTTTCTGAGGATTTGGGTTAGAGGCGGGCGTGAGCGGGACAGGAGAGCGGGACAGGCGGGCGAGCGAGACAGGAGAGCGGGACAGGCGGGCGAGCGGGACAGGAGATTAACGGGTTGCGGACGAATTAAGGAGCGTTAACGCTGATGGCAAAGTCCGGATTTCGCATTATTTTTCCCGGATAACCCTGTTTTACAATGCAATACCGGGTGTATTGCAGGAAGGCAGGCGAAAAAGAATGTAAACGGGCGTACATTAATTTAGTGTTGACACGCCCTAATGCTTGGATAGGAGCGGATGTTCAGGGCTGATCCTGAACCGGGTAATGTCTGTGTAGGAGTGGGTGTTGAAGACAGGGTGGTGGCGGAAGGTATGGGGGGATAGTACTATTATTGTCTAAGAAACTGTTTAAAAATATTACCGAAATTATTTTTCACATATTCCCGGTAGTGTTTTTCGCCGGTATGAAGCTGCATATCGGGAATATGGAGCAAATATCGGCGGGAAAGAATAACGGGAATAGATGGAAAAGAACAAGATTAATATTTTTAAACAGTTTCTAAGAGCCTGTCTAAATTTCCAGACGAAACTACTTCTTGTTTCTTTTTGGTCTCTTTTTTACGAGAATCCCGTCACATAGCACCACTATGCTCCTCGATTTTTGTGAAAAATAGCTCTGAAAATAATTCGCAACTATTTTACATAATATGGGATGCTCCTCGGCCGTAGCTTTCGAACGTAGTTCGACGCTCTGTCCTCGGCTTTCGCCATATTTCCCTCTGGAAAATTAGACAAACTCTAACTATAAAACAGTGGCCATGGAAGTTAAGAAATCACCAAAAGCGAGCCTCCAAAATAAGCGGGGATTGCTGCTTCAGATTGGAATGATAGTCGCAATAGGGGCGATGATTGCCGCTTTCAGCTATTCGCAACGCGAACGTGTTATTGTCAATGTAGCTCCAGAAAGTGTGTATGTCGCTGCAGAACAGCTGCCTCCGTCGATCCCAGACGAGCCCGGATCGGCGCCTGTTCAGAAAATAGCTATCAGCTTCGACGGATTCAAAATAGTGGATAATACAACAAAAATAACCGATGTCTGGGATCCTACTGTTTTCGAAGAGGGAGGCGTGTATATTCCCCAGGTGACCAGATCTGAGAAACCTGTAGACGACGCGGTATTCCTTGTCGCCGAGTTTATGCCGGCATTCGAAGGCGGTGATGAGGGCATGTTCCGTGCTTGGGTAATGAAACAGATCAAATATCCTGCTGTTGCTGCCGATAACGGGATCCAAGGCAAGGTTGTTGTGTCGTTCGTTATCGAAAAAGATGGTTCTTTGACCAATATCGAGATACTGCAAAGTCCCGACCGTTCGCTTTCCGAAGAGACAATAAGGGTCTTGGGCTTGTCTCCGAAGTGGACTCCGGGAAAACAGCGCACTATGCCGGTTCGCGTAAAGTTCAATATCCCGGTAGAGTTCAGGTTGCAATAGGGCAGGCGTGGGCCGGTTGTGGCTTGGGCGGTCGTTGGTCGAAGTAGTAGTGTGGCGACTGTTCGCATGGGCCGGTTGTGGCTTGTACCGTCGCTTAGCTAAGCTAAGGCGTGTTAACAATGACACTGTTCGGATTTTGCGTTATTTTTTGTCAGGACAAGTTTGTTTTTCGAAACAATACCGGGGGAGTATTTCAAGTAAAGCAGACGAAGACCGGGCGGAAAAAACGTAAAAGACGGGCGTGAACCTTAGAAACTGTTTAAGAATATTACCGAAATTATTTTACATCTGTTTGTCGATGATTTTTTGTGGAGGAATGAGGCGAATAGCGGCTCCTGTTTAACGAATTCCACCGCGAAAAAGCGCGGCAAACAGCAGGAAAAGAACGAAAGAAATATTTTTAAACAGTTTCTTAGACAGGCTCTTAACATCATGGCTTTTGGGAAACACATTTCCCGGAGCAGTGACTTTCAATGTGCCGGATGTGCCGGACGGGAAATATGTTACGCTTTGGAAGTATCGTATGAATATGCAGCGGCGTGCCGCTGATTTTATGTTCTGTCCGGTTTCCATCAGGAAACCGGACAGAACATAAAATCCCGGATCAGACGCTCCCGGCGGTGACGCTTCGGGTGTTTGCTCCGGATTTTTGTTTGCAGCGCATCTTAGGAGTAATTTTTGCAACGCCTGTCGGTGGAACATACCCCGCAGGAGAATTCAGATGCGGGGAAATTTGGAACCTGTCCGGATAGAGTGCGTTAACATCCTGGTTCTCCCGGTGAAAGTTTAGGCCGCACCTTATGGATGCCTGAGGGTCTGCCTGTATTTTCAGAGGAAATCCGGACAGACGCCAAATCGCGGCAAGTGGAAGAATATGAGTTTAAACAGAGGATAAAAGTGACTGAAAAAGAGAGAGAGACTAAATCTGAGAGTGCTGTTTTAGTGGCAGTTATATGTGACGGCCAAAGCGATGGCCAGACGGCCGAATATCTTGACGAGTTGGATTTCCTGGCCCGCACAGCAGACATCGCGAGCCTCAGACGGTTTACGCAACGTCTGCCGCAGCCTAATACGCGGACCTTCGTGGGACCGGGCAAGTTGCAGGAGATACTGACATATTGCGAAGAAAATGGAGTGGATACCATCATCTTCGACGATGAGTTGTCTCCGTCACAGACCCGCAACCTGGAAAAAGAGGCCGGCCGCAGGATACTCGACCGCACTAACCTGATACTTAATATATTTGCGTCCAGGGCCACGACGGCTTACGCCAGGACTCAGGTCGATCTGGCCCGTTATGAGTACCTCCTTCCGCGTCTTACCGGCATGTGGACACACCTTGAGCGCCAGCGTGGCGGTACGGGGACCCGCGGCGGATCTGGCGAGCGCGAAATTGAGACAGACCGCCGCATTGTCCGCAACCGCATCACCCGGCTGAAGGAAGAACTTCGCAAGATCGACCGCCAGATGGCTGTGCAGCGGAGCAACCGCGGATCGATGGTCAGGGTCGCGTTGGTAGGATACACCAACGTCGGCAAGTCTACATTGATGAACCTGATAACGAAGAGCGAACTCCTGGCCGAAAATAAACTTTTCGCCACGCTCGATACCACCGTGCGTAAAGTGGTTTTTGAGAATATCCCATTCCTGCTGTCGGATACCGTGGGATTTATACGTAAATTGCCCCACCAGTTGGTCGAATCGTTCAAGTCCACCCTCGACGAGGTGCGGGAGGCCGACCTTTTGTTGCACGTCGTCGATATATCGCATCCTAATTTCGAGGACCAGATAGCGGTAGTCGAACAGACGCTACGCGAGATAGGAGCAGGTGATAAACCTGTGTTCCTGGTCTTCAACAAGACCGATGCCTTCAGCTATATTGCCAAGGATGAGGATGATCTGACCGAGTCGGGCCGCGAAAACCGTTCGCTGGACGATCTTAAGCGGAGTTGGATGGCCCGTGGCAGTACCCCTGCAATATTTATCTCAGCCCGCGAGAAGACCAACATCGACAAGTTGCGCAAGGATCTTTACGGCATGGTGCGCGAGATCCACGCAGGCCGCTATCCGTTTGATAATTATCTGTATTAGAGTTATTTGTGGAGGTGTTTTGTCCCTGTTCGCAGGTGGACGCGCCGGCTTCGCGGACGGTGGTTTCAGACTGGAATTATGGCAGTCATGTCTGCAAACCTGTCGGAGCATAGCATGGTACCTCATATAACGAATGTTTGGCTTTCTGGGACCTGGCTTAAAGTCGTCTGGTGCCGGAAGATGATAATAGACCGATTATGACCAGAGAGTCTGAACGCGAATTGCTGTATGGATTGGAGCAGGCGGATAACCTGCGCCGTCTGACGACGTTGTGCCCCGATGGGAAGTGGGTGTGGAGCGAGGCGGGGCGTTACCTTAACTTTTCGTCTAACGACTACCTTGGGCTTTCAGACGCGGGGTTGCAGGCCCGTTTTTTTGAGGAGCTGGCATCGGAGGAGGTGTTGCCGCAGATGTTTGTTATGAGCAACCCTTCCTCGCGTCTCATGACTGGCAATAGCCCGGAATATGCACGCCTTGAGTCTTCGCTGGGAGGACTTTATCCCGGTAAAACGGTGCTTGTGGCGGGTAGCGGCTACCTTGCCAATACCGGGGTGCTGCCTGCCCTGACCGGGCATGACGACGTGGTCCTGGCCGATAAACTTGTCCATGCGAGCCTTATCGACGGGATGCGGCTGTGCGAGGCTGCCTGGACGCGTTTCAGGCACAACGATATGGAGCATCTCGAATCGCTGTTGCGAAAACATCGCGACTGCCGCGGTGAGGTGTGGGTGGTGACTGAATCGGTGTTCAGCATGGACGGCGACCGTGCCCCGCTCGGCGAACTGATGGCCCTCAAAGAGCGCTACGGGTTCAGGCTCTACCTCGACGAGGCGCACGCTTTCGGGGTTTACGGGTCGCGTGGCGAGGGTTGCGCCGCCGAAGCTGGTGTGGCGGGAAGGGTCGATGTGATCGTTGCCACGCTCGGCAAGGCACTTTCTTCGTGCGGGGCGTTCGTGGTGACCGACGCGCTGACGCGCGAAGTGCTGGTCAACCGTATGCGGACACTGATATTTTCGACAGCTCTTCCTCCGGTAAGCTTGTTGTGGAGTGATTTTCTGGTCAGCCGCCTCGAGGGGTTCGCTTCGCGGCGCGAACACCTGCACCGTCTGACGGCGCTTTTCGACGGTGCGCAGTCACACATCGTCCCGCTGATGGCTCACGACAACGCTCGTGCGCTGGAGATGGCCTCGGCGCTGCGTGATGAAGGCTACTGGACCACGGCGATACGCTATCCCACCGTTCCGCGAGGTGCGGCGCGTGTCAGGGTTTCGCTGGGTGCGGCGCTCGATACGGACGATGTAAAGGAATTTATAAATACTGCCAAAAAAATAATGGCACATTTCTAAAAATAACCGTTTATTCTAAGAAGCTGTTTAAAAACCCGTTGTGCATTTAGAAGAAAGAAACATTAAAGTCTCATTTTATGAATATCAGCTTTGCGAAGCAAAGCTGTCGGCCCGCAGCCACCCGGCGCGGAGGGCCGGATCCCTCGCTGTGGCTACGAAATTCAGAGTCTGTCTGATTTTCCAATGGGAAATAATTGCGAGTTGTTTTTAGGGCTATTTTTTACAAGAATCGAGGAGCATAGTGGTGCTATGTGACGGGATTTCCGTAAAAAAGAGGCCAAAAAGAAACGATAAATAGTTTTCTTTGGAAAATTAGACAGACTCTCATTCTCCGCTGGCTTCGATCCGAGGCTACAATGCAAGCATATGTATTTGTACCAAATATTTGCAAAACAAACCTCGCCGCATTCTAAATGCACAACAGGTTAACGGAGCCGATTAATAAATTGTATTCACTTTTCCGGTTTACTCACCGGTTTTCGAAAATTTCACTATCTTGCATATTGAAAAATATAAATATAGTATGACACTGAAACTTTGGCGTTTTGATATGGATTTGTTCACCCGGATGAATTTCGACGGAGGGCAGGGCCTGGATAGTTTTTTTTGGTTCGTTTCGGGCATGTGGATGTGGGTGCCGGTTTGTATTGTGGCTATTTGGCTGCTGTACCGTAACCTGGGGTGGAAATATACACTTGTGGCTATAGTCTTTATCGCATTATCCATTGTTGCTGCGGATCATGTGGCGAATTTTTTCAAAAAATTCGCCCCGCGTCTCAGACCCACGCACGAACCGCAGTTGGAAGGGTTGGTGCATATGGTAAATGGCTACAAAGGAGGTAGTTATGGCACTATGTCGGCCCATGCGGCCACTGTATTTACGTTTGTGGCCATGACCATCCGGCTGATACGTTCTAATATCTACGCTTTTTTTGTCGTCCTATGGGCTTTGCTGGTGTCGTACAGTCGTATCTATCTCGGAGTGCATTATCCATTGGATGTGTTTTATGGCATCGTTGCCGGTATGGCGCTCGGGTCTGTCACTGTGCACCTTCTGCGTATCGCGATATTCAAATTGGGATACCAGCCACGTCAGGACGTGGAGTAACATCATTTTTTCGCACATAGGCGGCGGGGATTTTATCATCCGGCGCTCCGGCTGCGCTTTTGCGCGTTCGGGGTTCCGGGTGTTTTTTATTTATACGATATGGTTAGGCTCAGTTCATTTCACCATATTATTAAAATATGGTTTGCGTCCGGGCAATCTTTTACGTGCCCGGAACACACGATTGTCCCCGGATTTCACTATATTTGCAGAATATGGGATGCGCTTCGGGCAAGCCTGAAAACAAGTTTTCGTCTTGCCACTCAGCTTTTCGTATATTTGCACAACACTGCAAGGTGTCCCGGACAAATTTCAAGCGAACCACGGTTGGTGTTTTGCCAGGTTTAGAAGCTGTTTGGATTTGTTAACGAGATTATTTTATATGGTTTTGCCGATGATTTCCCGCGGTGTGATGAGGCGAATAGCGGCCCCTATTTAACGAATCACACCGCGGGAAAGCGCGGAAAAGAGAATAAAAGAACGAGATTAATAAATTCAAAACAGCTTCTTATTCGTGTTCCGCAGGTACTATATTTAATCGTATCCCATGCCGCTTCCTGCCATCAGCATATTTTTCGAAAACCTGAAGTTGATCCTGTGGATCTGCTATGCCGTGCTTGCCTTAGTGACGATATGCGTTATAATCAGTGACAAGCGTGACCCGGTAAAATCGCTGGCCTGGATGTTGGTGATCGCCCTGCTGCCATATGCCGGAATAGTGATTTACATTCTGTTCGGGCGCAACCATCGCAAGGAGAAAATGTTCAACCGCAAAGAGATCAAGGATCTTGAACAACTCGAACACCTCACCAGCGAACAACTGCGCGAGATCAAGGAGACCCATCTGCTACGCAGCCGCACCGTAGCCTCGCACCACCATATCATCACCCTGCTGCTGAACAATAACAAGGCACTGCTGACGATGAAGAACCGCCTGAAGGTACTAACCAACGGCAAAGAGACCTTCGCGGAGATATTGCAGGCCCTGAAAGAAGCCACCTCATTCATCCACCTCGAATACTATATCTTCGAGGACGACCGTATAGGGTCGAAAGTTGCCCGGATACTGATCGAAAAAGCCCGTGCGGGGGTCGAGGTGCGGCTCATCTACGATGACGTAGGGAGTTGGGAACTCAAACCCAAATCGATATACCGTCTCAGGAAAGCAGGCGTCGACGTGCGTTGCTTCATGCCGGTGGTCTTTCCATGGCTGACAAGCAAGGTTAACTACCGCAACCACCGCAAGATCGTCGTAGTCGACGGCAAGGTGGGATTCACCGGCGGGATCAATATTGCCGAACGATACCTCAAAGGTACACGGTTGGGGCCGTGGCGCGACACACACCTTATGATAGAAGGCGAAGCGGTCAAGATGCTCCAGGTGATTTTTGCTACCGACTGGTTTTTCGTCAGTGGCAAGCAATCACTTACAGGAATCAAGTATTTCCCTCCAACGAACGTCGAAGAGGAATCGCCCATGCAGATCGCATCCTCGGGACCCGACTCCGACTGGGCATCGATCATGCAGGCGTTCTTCGCCGCCATAACCAAAGCCAGGGAATACATCCACATAACATCGCCTTACTTCCTGCCCAACCAGGCCATACTTACCGCCCTGAAAGTAGCGGCACTGAGTGGCATCGACGTTAGCATTATGATCCCCAGCCGCTCCGACAGTAAGGTGGTCTACTGGGCCACACGCTCCTACATAGGGGAACTTATCGAGGCAGGCATAAAAGTGTACTTCTACACCCGCGGATTCAACCACTCGAAGGTGATCGTCATCGACGGTACATTCTGCTCGGTAGGTACGGCAAATATGGACTTCCGCAGCTTCGAAGACAACTTCGAAGTGTCGGCTATAATCTACGACGCGGCAGTAGCCCGCAAACTCGAGGAAAATTTTCAGACAGACCTACGCCACTGCCGCCAGATCGACGGACAAACATGGGCAAAAAGGTCACTGAAACACAACATCTACGAATCCCTCTCCCGGCTACTCAGCCCACTGCTCTAATATAGTTATAAATCAAAACCCGCCTCTAACTGCCGCTTTTTTGAGGAAAAAGCGGCGCACAAACCTTCAATCCTTTCCCTTGCTCTGATTTACAACAGTTAATTTAGAGGCAGGAAAGCCCTAATTATAATTGAATAAAAGGCTTTCCTGCCTCTAAATTAACTGCTACAGATCAAAGTGAAGTATTGATTAAAGTTCTTTGGGCGACTTTCTCCAAAGAAAATCGCAGTTGAAGATAGGTTTTGATTTATAACTATATTAGAGCAGTGGGCTGAGGGAGACGGGGTTGTTTTGTGGTGGTTTTTGTGTATCTTAGCGGTGCGTAAGCTTTGTGTGTGTATGCAAGGCGTTGTTTGACAGGCGTTTGATTGGGTATAGTATAAAATCACAGATAATGGCAGATAATATTAGACGGGCGGCGGACAATATCCGCATATTCTCGGCGGCTATGGTAGAGAAAGCCAGGTCGGGTCACCCTGGTGGAGCTATGGGTGGGGCCGATTTTATCAACGTTCTTTACAGCGAGTTTCTGAATTACGATCCCGACGATTTGTCGTACCGTTTCCGCGACCGCTTTTTTCTCGATCCGGGGCATATGTCACCTATGTTGTACTCGGTGCTGTATCTCGCGGGGTACTACACCGCCGCTGACCTGGGCAGTTTCCGCCAGTGGCAGAGCGTGACTCCGGGGCATCCCGAGGTCGACCTGTTGCATGGTGTCGAGAACACGTCGGGGCCGTTGGGCCAGGGCCATGCCATGGCTTTGGGGGCCGCCATAGCCGAGCGGTTCCTGGCGGCGAGGTTCGGCGAGTGGACGGCACATAAAACCTATGCCTATATCTCCGACGGCGGGATTCAGGAGGAGATTTCGCAGGGGGTGGGCCGCATTGCGGGGCATCTGGGCCTTGCGAACCTCATCATGTTTTATGATGCCAACAACATACAACTTTCGACACGTGTCGACGAGGTAGATACCGAGGATGTCGAGGCGAAGTACCGGGCCTGGGGGTGGAACACGATAACCATCGACGGCAACGACGAGGGGCAGATACGCTCCGCCTTGAGCAAGGCGTGCGGGGAGAAAGATCGCCCGACGCTGATAATCGGGCGGACGCTGATGGGGCTGGGGGCTCTGGGCAAGGATGGCGGAAGTTACGAAAATAAGGTTTCGACCCACGGGCAGCCACTGTCGGCTGCCGGTGCCGACGTCGACGCCACGATACGCAATCTGGGCGGTGACCCGGCCGATCCGTTTGCGGTGTTCCCCGAAAGCAGGGCTATTTATGCCGCGCGGCGCGAAGTGCTGAAAGCGTGGCGGGACGGCAAAGCCTCCGAGGAGGCTGTATGGCGGGCCTGCAACAGCGAGGCGGCGGCAAAACTCGACCTTTTCTTCAGTGGCCGCGTTCCGGAGATAAACTACAGCGATATCACATGCGCTGCGGGTGCGGCGACACGCACAGCTTCGGCTTCGGTGCTTGCGTGCTACGCCTCGAAGGTAGAGAATATGATCGTTTCGTCGGCCGACCTTAGCAACTCGGACAAAACCGACGGATTCCTCAATAAGACACGCGCCTTCACCAGTGGCGATTTCGGCGGGCAGTTCCTGCAGGCGGGGGTGAGCGAGCTGACCATGGCCTGTGTGATGAACGGTATGGCGCTGCACGGAGGGGTTATAGCTGCGTGCGGCACGTTTTTCGTCTTTTCCGATTATATGAAACCGGCCATACGGCTTGCGGCGCTGATGCGCCTTCCGGTTAAATATATCTGGACACACGACTCTTTCCGGGTCGGTGAGGACGGCCCCACGCACCAGCCGGTGGAGCACGAGGCCCAGTTGAGGCTTCTGGAGCAGTTGCGCAACCATCAGGGGGAGCGTTCGATAGTGGTGCTGCGCCCGGCCGACGCACAGGAAACAGTTGCGGCGTGGCGTTACGCCATGTCGAATCAGCGGCCCACGGCACTGGTGTTGTCGCGCCAGAACGTGAAAGACCTACCGGCGGCTTCTGGCAACAGGGCTGCGGAGGCTGCGGGATTGCTGCGTGGCGCCTATGTTGTGTCCGACACGCAAAACCCCGATGTGGTGATGATCGCCAACGGGTCAGAAGTGGCTACTTTGGCCGACGGCGCACGGCTGCTTGAGGCCGACGGCGTGAGGGTCCGCATAGTGTCGGTTCCGTCCGAAGGGCTGTTCCGCGACCAGGGTGCTGAATACATGGCGTCGATACTGCCTGCCGGCATCCCTCGCTACGGGCTTACTTCGGGACTTCCGTCGACCATCGCGCCGCTTGTGGGCGAAGGTGGAGTAGTTCACGGACTCAACCATTTCGGATATTCGGCTCCATTCCCGGTGCTCGACGAAAAGTTCGGGTTCTCGGGCACGCACGTGCGCGACGAGGTGCTCCGGATGCTGGGCAGGAAAGGTAAATAACGACAGACACATAGCCTTGGTGCGATCTGCGTCCTGGCATGCTTATGGTCTGTATAATTTCCCATGGGAAATTATACAGACCATAATATGTTGTAAATAAGAGATATACAGAAAGCGAGGCAGTAGCGTCCTCTTTTTCCCCCTGAATACCAGCCCTATACGGTCTATAATCCCGTAAAAAAATATTTGCCGGGAGCTTGTTATCCGAGAAATATTATTTATATTTGAATCGCTTATCTGTTAAAATACAGGCAGCTGGTTGTTTTTTATCTCTTCGGGGCGGCCTCCTGTCCCTGAAGCACCTCGCAGTGATACCCCCGGTTTATCGGGCTTCAGCGCTACTAATCCAAAAAATCAATAATCAGCACACCTTCGCAAGGGGGATGTGTCGTGTAATTGCTGTCCGTCCCGGAGGATGCGGGGCGTTGTGTATCTTAAAATAATTTAGAAATCATATAATAAAATCTATTATTATGGAGGAAAAAACATGGTGCAGGAGACTGTACAAGTGCTATAACAAACGCTGGATCAGAGTTTCTAAGGACGTACTCAATATCTGCTTGGCCATCGCTAGTCTGGGTGTAGGCTTATGGGGCGTTCCGAAATGGGTAAGAGAACTCAACTGGCAAAACGCTAAAATACAAGGTATTATTGAGCGCTTGGATCGAAATGAATACAATGACATGCTCGTTCTATTCGGGGGAGGTACCGTGCAAAATTATTTGAAAGCCAAAGGGATACATGCATGTAAAAACCGCGTGATAATTCCGGCTCCTAGCGGAGCGCCATTCGGATGCCTCAAGGATGATGTTTTTATCCATAATTTACATCATAACCTGGCTATAATGAGTTCGAGTAGAGCCGGTGAAGCGGATGTCACTGATTTAACCTCCGATGTCGTCGATAATATGCTGGAAGTATTGATTGGCTGCGACACATTGTGTATCCGCACCTCTATGGAAGACCTCAAAAATATGTCTGACAAAAAGAGATATAATAACAAAATAGGGATACGATTAGACAGCCTTAATAAATTCCTGGGAGAAAAAATCAATGGAAAATGTAGACCCCAATGTAAATGTGAATGCAAACTGAAATCCGCTTATATCTATTGTACGTCGGAGAGTAGCGGAACATGGAAGGAATATGACCGTATTACTAATGGAGCCATAAGGCGGTTTTCGCCAGAGTATTGCAAAGAATATACCGATAAGACAAAATTAATCGACATGCACAAGCCATTTATTGTTCTGACACGTACATGCTACGATCCGGGTAAAGACGTAAATGAGGAGCCTATATATTTACTGGAGCCACCATGTAAAAGGGGAAAGGCTGAACATGGTTTTGTCACCCGTAACCTATATTTGTATATACTTGTAAGTTTCGATCATGACAACAAACTTGTAATTTCGGATCCAATAGACAGACTCCTTAAAGATTTAGGCATCCACATCGACCTCCGAACTGTGAAAAGGCAAGGGCTAAACTGGATAATAAGGCACGAGGATTATACAAAGAAAAAATTTAAGACCTGTGACCGTCGTCATGTTTAGTCGGCTAATGGCTGCACGGATCACAACATAGGCTCCACGGTATTCCTGCCACAGCTATTTATTCTTTTCGATCCATAGTGTAAGATCGATGAAATCTTCTACACTCAGGTTCTCGGCCCGGTCCGTGAATCGCGGGTGTACTGCTCCGTTGAAGTTGCCGAATACGGCCGAAAGCGCGTTGCGGAGCATTTTGCGCCGTTGTCCGAATGCTGCTTTGACCACTTTTACGAATAGCGCTTCGTCGCAGCCGAGTGCTGTGCGCCGGTTGCGGCGCAGGCGTATGACTGCGCTTTTCACTTTCGGGGGCGGTGTGAACACCCCTTCGCTGACGGTAAAGAGGTATTCTATGTCGTACCACGCCTGGAGCAGCACGCTCAGGATGCCGTAATCGCGGCTTCCTGGAGGCTGCGACAACCGTACGGCCACTTCGCGCTGCAACATCCCCACCACCTCGGGCACCAGGTCGCGGTGTTCGAGCACCTTGAAAAATATCTGCGACGATATGTTATAGGGGAAATTTCCTGCAACAGTAAAACCTCCGGGAAACGTCCCGGCAAGGTCCATCCTAAGGAAGTCGCCTTCGATCAGCCGCGGCGCGAATTGCGGGAAATGTTCGTGGAGGTACGATATGCTCTCGGCGTCTATCTCCACCCCATAGAGCTCTATATCCGGACGTTGGAGGAGATACTGCGTCAGCACCCCCATGCCGGGACCAACTTCGAGCACTGTGGTCTTCTCCGCCGCAGGCGAAGAGGGAGCCCCGGAAACGGCGGCGATTCCATCTCCCGGGGTCGTCTCATGCACCGCGTCGGCGATTCGACGTGCGATACTCTGGTCGTTAAGGAAATGTTGTCCGAGGTGTTTCTTTGCTCTTACCTGCATCGTGATATAATTTTATCCTGAATTCCTGCGTCCCGCGGCCACCAAACATCAGGCTGCCCGAACCCGGCGGCACAAAAATAGTGAATCTGCCTGAATTTCCAGACGGAAATTCAGGCAGATTCATTTCTGCATCCGGGCTTTCAACCGGCACGGACCCTTGATGGCGTTTAT